>NZ_JCAKNE010000028.1:0-66409 GCF_059515965.1 Propioniciclava sp. LT432
ACCTGAGTTGGACCTCTTTAGTGACCCACGCGGGCAAGCATTTCGGCGATGTCGTCGGGGATCACGGGCTCGGCTTGGAGTTGTTGGCCGGCCAGCGTGATGGTGACGTGTTGCAGGGGGCGTAGTGCTCGGACGATCCTCTTGATGCTCCAGCCGGTGCGGGCTTGCAGGTCGCGGGCGATCGCGAGTGCGGCGAACACGATGGTCAGGTGTGCCTCGATCGAGTCGCGCAGACGGTGGTAGATGGGCCGGGCAGCCAGGTCACTCTTGCTCATTCGGAAGGATTGCTCGACCTGCCACAGGTCGTGGTAGCTGCTGATGACCTCGGCCGCGGGCATGGTGCTGGCGGTGATGTTGGTGACGTAGCCCTTCAAACCAACCAGGTCGGTGGCACGTTGCAACGATGCCTCGTCCAGGCTGGCGGTCTGGCCGGTGGTCTTCACGAACCGGGCCTTCTTCGCCGGCCGCACTCCGTCCACTATCGCGACCGCCCTTTCCCGTTGTGCGGACAACGTCTTGCGGTCCCGGGCAGCCCGCTTGTGGGAGTACTGCCAGACGGCGCGCCACGCCGCCGGATGCGTCTGGGGTGTCCAGGTGGGTTCGGCGCGGGTCTTCACCTGGTCGGGATCAGTCTTCTGCCGGCGCAGGGTGATGGTGTCGATGACCTGGCCATCAGCGAAGGCATTGCCGTGCCAGTGGAAGTACTTGGCCAGGTCGTGCGGGGCGCGGGTGACGCGGGAGCCGACGATGAACCGCAATCCGGCCTCGTCGATGGCTTCCAGGTTCGCAGTCGACAACATGCCCGCATCCGCGACGACGACCATGTCGGCCACGCTGTGGCGCTCCTGGAACGCCTTGACCACCGGGATGATCGTGCCGGTCTCGGCCTTGTTCCCCTCAAAGCAGGCGATCTCGAGCGGGAACCCGGTCCGGTCCACGAGCAGACCGACCACGATCTGCGGATCGACCCGGCGTTCCTTGCTGAACCCCACCTTGCGGAGGTCGTCCTCGGTGTCGGTCTCGAAGTAGAGCGTGGTCACGTCGTACATCAGCAGGGACACGTCCCCACCCTGGTCGGTCCACACGTGCTGGAAGCACGCGTGGGCGACCTTGCTGCGGTACTCCTTGTCAGCACACCGTTTCAAGCAACGCTTCACCGTGGACAGGTGCACCGCAGCGACGCCGAGGTCGGCCACCACGCGCAGACTGTCCACCTTCGAGGTCGGCTCCACCAGCCGGGCCAACACCAGCTGGAAGAACGCCTCATCCTCGATCACGTCGAACCCGAGCCGACGCCAGGAGGCATGCACCACGTCCACGAGCAGTTTCGACTGCTTGCCCTCGATCACCGCCGACCCGGCCTGCACGCCACCCGTGGTCGGTAGGTCCAGCAGGGGTTGGTTCGCGTGGAGCTTCGCCTGCCCCACCTGCAACAAGGCCGCCAACTGGGCCTCATCGTGCGCCGAGCCCAAGTGCTCCAGGATCGTGCGGACCCCGTGCTTCTTCTCCACGATCTGCACAGCCGTCGCCCCCGAAGCGGTCTTCACCTTCCGCAGGAACGGGCTCACCCGCACGATCCTACCGCCTGGTTAGTGCCCCAAACGAGCCAACCAACCTTCGGTGACTAGGTCCGATAATCACTAGGACACCCAAAGCCGCCACCAGAGGTCCAACTCAGGTCGACGGCGCCCAAATGTAGGGCGGTAACGGCGCGGTGGTTCCCAGCAGTCCTTGCAAAGGAGGCGATTCCTGGAGGTTAGCAGGGCGTCGAACAGCTCGGCTGGGGTGCGGTCTTTCACGATGCGTTGGGGCGCTGGAGCCAGCGGGCGCCCACAGGAGAACCCCGGGTGGGGAGGGAGTGTTCACCAATGGTGCGGGGCTCGAGGGCGGCGTCGTGGAGGTCTAGATCGGTGTGTGGGGACGCTACGAAGCTCAGCGGCTGCGGGATCGGCGAATCCCCGACGTTCCTCGGAGGCGGTCCCTCTGCATAAGCGACAAGCGAGCCCACGTGCGGAACGTACTCCTCGCTCGCTGAGGTGGACCTGCTCCGTGCGCTTTGCCAACGGGCAGCCGTGCCGCTATCGCCCGAGGTGGCGCACGCGAAGGCCAGTGGGAGCGCTCGGCCGAGGCGTACTCGGCTAGGGAGTCAGGAGGACGACGGCCCCCAGCCACCCGCAGGCCAGCCATGGCCCGTAGGCTTCGCGTGTAGTCGGACGCCTGATGATGGCCCACGCGGCGGCGGCAAACGCGGCGAATGCGATGGCCCACCACAGGGTCCAGAAGGATAGTGCTCCGGAGGTGACGCCGATGAGGCCTACGAGGCGGACGTCGCCCATGCCGAGGCCGCCGCGGCTGGCGCGGTTGAGGAGCCAGAAGCTGAGGTAGGCGACCAAGCCGCCAAACGCACCTCGCAGGAGGAGTTCGGAGCCTTGCCAGAGCGCGGCGGCTCCTAGTCCGATGATCAGCAGGCCGGCGGTGGTCAGGGTGGTCTTGAAGGGGATGCGGTGGACGTCGAGGTCGATCGCGGAGACCCACACGCAGTAGGCGGCCATGGGGAGCAGGAACAGCAGGTTTTCGGGCTGGCCCAGGTTGTGGTGGCGCCAGGTGATGGCGCCGAACGCGAGAGCGAGAACCACGGGGACCCACCACCGCTGTCCGGGGTGGGGCCGATCGTGTTCGTCGGGGTAGCGGTAGCTGAGTGTGTTGAGGCGCGTGCGTATCCACAGGCCGACGGCGGTGCCGATCAGTGTGGCGATGAGGGCGGTGGTGGTGGGGGGCATGGGGGACTCCGTGGGGTTGGGGTGAGTGTAGGTCAGGCTCAGCGGCGGACTCCTGGTCCTCGTCGCGCTGTGGTGGGGATTCGTTCGTGTCGGGCGTCCATCAGCGGGGTAGAGGTGACGGTTTCCTGTTGGGGGAGGAGTCGTGTCTTGACCGCGGAGAGCCGGCCCAGCTGCTGGTCGGCGGCGTGGCGGGGGTCGGCGTTCCAGGCGTGGATGTGCTGCTTGAGGGCGCTGCGCAGGAAGCTCGGTGGCAGGTCGAGTTCCCCGGAGAGGTGGTGGACGCCGGCTTCCCAACGTGCGGCTGGTTGGGCAGCGAGAACGCCGAGGGCTTCGGTCGCTGCGTGGGGAGTGGCGAGGTTCGTGACCCGTTCGTGGATGAGGGTGTCAGCCAGCGGTCGGGCGTGGTGAAGGGCGTCGAGGAGCACGTGGACTTGCTGCTGTTGGAGCAGTTGGGCCGGATCGGCGCCGGCGGGGAGGGTCGCGTAGTGGGGGTCGAGTCCGTGCGGGGTGAGGAGCCAGTAGTCCCGTTCGGCGGCGAGGCGTCCGGCGGGGTCGGCGTCGGTGGCAACGATCGGCGTCCGACCAAGAGCAGCGAGTTGCGCGGCCTGTGTCGGCGTGAGGCTGGTGCCGAGGGGAGCCAGGCCGACGTAGTGGCCGTTGCTGGCGAGGGTGACGGCGTGGGCGTCGAAGGGGCCTTCGACCAGGACGGGAATCCGGTGTGGGTCAGCGAGCAGACCGGTCGCGCCGTAGAGCTGGTTGCCCTTGTGGAACAGCGGGGTCTCGGGGGTGTTGAGGTACTTGGGTCCGGCCTGGTCGTCGTCGGTGCGGGTGGGGTTGCGGCGTCCGACGAAGCCGAGCACGACCTCGTCGCGGGTGATGGGCAGCACGATCCGGTCCCGGAATCGGTCGATGAGGCGCCCGTCGCGGGTTTGGGCGGCGACGCCGGCGGTGAGCATCTCGGTGTCGGTGACGCCGAGTCCCTTCAGGTGGGTGACCAGGTTCGTCCAGCCGGCGGGTGCGTAGCCGGGCCGGATGGTGGGGTGCCCGACCAAGTCGAGACCGAAGCGGTCGGCGAGGTAGCGGCGGGGCCAGCCGCGGGCCCGCTCGAGGCAGCTCGTGTAGTAGTCGGTGGCGAGCGCGTTGACGTGTTCGAGTCGGTGTTGGTCGACCGGGCTTTCGCGCCATTGGTCGGCGTGGGCGAGCTGAAGCGCCAAGTCGGCGGCTGTGAGTTCGGGGGCGGGGAGTGTTTCGCGGATGAGGGCTTCGATGGTGAGGTTGTTGTCGTCCCAGGCGGCAGCCGCGTCATCGCTGGATGGCCCCTCGGCTGGTTCGGTTGGAGGCGCGGCTTCGGTGGGGGTGGGCACGTGGATGGGGTTGCTGGGGATGTAGTCCTCCCACAGGTCGTCCGGCTGGGCGGTGGGCTCGGGGCTGGTGTGGTCGGGCTCGTAGCTGCCGACGAGGCGGGCGACGTGGTCGAGGAGTTGGTCGCAAGTCTGGTGGGGGTGGTCGAGCAGGGTGT
This sequence comes from Propioniciclava sp. LT432, assembly GCF_059515965.1. Taxonomy (NCBI): domain Bacteria; kingdom Bacillati; phylum Actinomycetota; class Actinomycetes; order Propionibacteriales; family Propionibacteriaceae; genus Propioniciclava; species Propioniciclava sp. LT432. The sequence continues at coordinate 4,300 of NZ_JCAKNE010000028.1, forward strand.
CGAGGGCCCATCCGCGTTGCAGGCCGTGCTCGACGGCGTCCAGCAGGGCAGGCCACCACGGGCTGGCCTGGTAGGTGTCGGCCTGCTCACCCAAATTGGCGCGCAGGGCGGGTAGCCAGCGCCCTGCGGTGTGGCCGGGGGCGGTGCGCTGGGCGTGGTCGAGGGTCCGGCTGAGCCGGTACCACAGGGCGCCGGCGGGGTGGTCGTCGGGCAAGACGCCGGCGTCGACGGCGGCGGTGAGGAGCGTGCGGACAGCGACGCGTTGGCTGGACAGGTGGGCCAGCCGGCGGGCGAGTTGGGGCAGGTAGGGGTCAGTGCTGAGGGTCGGCGCGAGGTCGCGGAGGAGGGGACCCCATTCGGCGAGGGCGGGGGAGCGGTCGTCGTGCAGGCGGCGGTCGAGCCGGGTCTGGTAGCGCAGCGCGGCGGCGGTGTGTTGGCGCTCGCCGGTGGGTCGCAGATCGGTGGGGTCGACGCTGGTGGCTGCTCGCCAGACCTCGACGTCGCAGATCGTGTTGGTCGAGGGCGTCCAGGTGCCGTGGGCGACCCACGCGGGGGCGGTTGGCTCGGCGAGCGCCTGCTGGCCGACCTGATCGGCGAGCTGGGTGACGAGGGTGCGTCGGGCGGTCAGGTAGGGGCCCCATTGGGGATGGTGGGCGAGTTGGTGGGGCAGGCCGGGCAGCCACGGGAGGGGTCCGCGGCCGGTGGTTGTGTCGAGCCGTGCGGCGAGGACGGCGGCGGGGTCGTGGGCGCCCTGCAACGTGTTGCCGTGAGCCTCGCTGAGCACGTGGAGGGGGTCCTTGCCGCCGGCGGCGATCAGGAAGAGGTGGTTGAGCAGGGTGGGCCAGGCATCGAACCGGGTGAGGCCGGGGTGGAGGTCCTCGACCCGGCGGGTGAGGTGGCGCTCCATATCCGGCTCGGCGGTGTGCCGGGCGGCCACCATGATGGCGTCGGCGTAGCGGGCGGCCGCGGTCGCGAGTTGGGTCCGTGGTTCGGCGGCGATCCGCGCTTGGGTGCTGGCCGACAGGGGGGTGTCGTCGCGGGCGAGGACCCCTTCGAGCATGTCGGTGGGGGTGAGCGGGTTGAGGGTCTCGGGGGCGAGGGTGGAGTGTTCGTTGCCGTCGGCGACGACGGTCAGGTAGGCGTGGTTCGCCTGCCGGCCGCGGGTCATCATCGTGTACAGCAGCTGCCGGGACTCCTCCCCGGTGACGAGGCCGCGGCTCACGTCGACCGAGATGCCCTGGGCGGTGTGGATGGTGCTGGCGTAGCCGAGCTCGACCGCCTCGGTGACGTAGCTGGCGGGCAGCACGACGGTGCGGCCGGTGCGGGTGTGCTGCACGTGCAGGCCGCGGTCGGGGTGGGCGGCGAGGATGGTCCAACGGTCGCCGTTCTTGACGAAGTCGGTGGCGCTGGTGCGGAGCTGGCGGTTGTTGGTGCGGGTGATGATCGTGTCGCCGGCGCTGGCGGTGTTGCCGTCGGCCAGGATGACTTCGACCCCGGCGGGTTGGCCGTTGAGGCGGCGGGTGCGGGCGCGCATGTTGAGGTCGGCGACGAGTTCGCGGGTGGGGGCGAGCATGATCGCGTCGCGGTCGGCTTGCCGGTCCAGGAGCCAGTCGTTGAAGACGTCGTCGGTGAGGGTGGCGAGGTCGCCGACGTGGACGCGTTGTTGGTCGAGGTAGAAGCCGAGCGCTTCGGGTCGGCCTTGGCGGAGGGCGAGGGAGGCGGCGGCTTCGGCGGGGTCTTGGAAGCGGACGAGTTCGTCCAGGCGGAGGACGCCGTGGGTGGCTTCGATGTCGCGTAGGACGCCGCCGGCGCCGATGGCGGCGAGTTGCTGGTCGTCCCCGATCAGGCGGACGTTGCCGCCGCGGTCGAGGACGTGTTGGACGGCGGTGTGGAGGGTGATCGTGTCGGCCATCCCGGCTTCGTCGATGATCACCAGGGTGGTCGGTCCGATGGCCGCGAAGGCGGCGGCGTGCCCGTGGTGGAGGTCCCAGACGAGTTTGGCGAGGGTTTCGGTGGTGGCGCCGGTCTGGTCGCGCAGTTGGGCTGCCGCGGCGGCGGAGGGGGCCAGGCCGAGCACGGTGCCGCCGCCGTCGGTCCAGGCTTGGGTGAGGGTGCGCATGGCGGTGGTCTTGCCCGATCCGGCGGGGGCGATGGCGGCCTGCAGCTTGCGGCCGCTGGTCGCCATGGCCTCGACGAGCGCGGCTTGACCGGGGTTCAGCATGGTGCCGTTGGCGGCGGATTCGGCCAGGGCGACCGCCACGTGCGCGGGGGTGACGGTGAACCCGTCGGACTGGCCGGCGGCGTCGACGAGGGCTTGTTCGGCGGCCAGGATGCGGCGGCTGGTGTACAGGTCGGCGCCGGCGACGGTGTACTGGCTGGTGCCATCGGCGCGGCGCAACACGCGGGGTTCGGCGACGCCGTCGTGCTGCCGGACCAGCGGGATGGACAGCGTGGTGAGGGCGGCCTGGGTGATGCGGTGGGCGGTTGGTTCGATGAGGTCGCTGGGAACGTTGGCGTCCCGGATCCGGCGCAGTGCTTCGGCGTGCACGTGCCAGCGCTGCCACGTGGACCGTGACCCCTCGACGGTCGCGAGCACGGTGCGCGCGGTGGCGCTGATCCAAGTCTCGTCTGGGGTGAATCCGGGCTGGTCCCGCTGGCCGATCGCGGTGTGGATCATGGCGTCGATTGCGGGATCGGAGCCCAGGACGTCGCGTGCTTCGGCGCGCCAGGTGGTGCGCTGTTCGGGGAGGCTGCGGGGTTCGTGTTTGGCGTCGCGGGTCTCGAGGGTGGCTTGCTGCGCCAGGGCGATCGCCTCGACCGGGGAGGGCGGACGCCCATGCGCTTGCTGGAAGGTGCGGGCCAGTTCGGCGCGGCGGGTCTCGATCCGCTGCCGCCGGGTGGACCAAAGCGCGTTCAGGGCCGGGTCGACGCCGACGATCTCCCGGACCGGCCGCCGTCCGTCCGCACGTGGGCGGGCCTCGAACTGGACGCCGATCGCCTCGCTCAGGTGGCGTTCCAGGGCGGTGTTGTAGGTCTCGGAGATCGTCACGATGGCCTTCAACAGGACCCGTCCGTCGATGGCGAGCCAGCGGCCGTCCTCGACGGTTTGGACCTTGTTCGCGATCGCCACATGGGTGTGCAGGTCCGGGTCGCCGGCGCGGGAGTCGCGATGGGTGAACGCCGCCCCGATCAAGCCCCGGACGTCGACCTGCCGCACCCCGCCGGCCCCCAACCGGGTGTAGAGGGCGGTGGTTTCGATGGTGCGGAGCGCGTCGGCGACAGCCTGGTTGTGGGCCTGCTCGATCCGCGCCGCCAACGTTGGGTCGGCCAGCGCCCACAGGGTGGAGACGCTCTTGACCGGGGAGAAGGTGATGTCGAAACCGGCGACAGCGGTGGTCTGCTGGCGGGAAAGTCGCGCGACGTGGCCGGCGAGTTCGCGGGCGTCCCGGGGTGGACGGTGGTACTCGTCGAGGAACATCTCGACCGCCACCTCGGTGCGGACCCGGGCGCGGATCTCGGCAGGCAGGGCCGCGTCGCGGCGGCGTCCGGCAGCGGTGTTGATGGCCTCTAGTCGGCGGGCCACCTCGACGCGGAAGGGGTTCACGTCGTTGTAGGTCTTGAAGGGGTTGCCCAGGCGTCCGGCGGCCTCGATCTGCGCCGGGGTGCTGTCCGGCCGGGTGGCGGCGCGGTCCTGCATCTGCTCGGCCAGCGGGTGGTAGCCGACCGCGAACAGGTTCCACATCTGTTCGGCGGTGACCGGGTCGCCCTCGGCGAGCAGTTCCAGGCCTGACAGGCCGGTGCCGACCCACCGTCCGGGGGTCTCACCCTTCTCGGTGTAGTAGGACGCCAGTGAGGGGCGGGCCTCGTGGGTGCCGTCCAGGCGTGCGACGTTCCGGGTCAGGTACTCATACCCCGACCCGGCGGTGATCTTCTGCACCGACGCCGTCACACCCCCCTATGCGCACGAAAGGGGTGTCCAAGGACATCGCAGCAGATGCGATTCGCCACCTTCGACGCCGGAATGCAAGAGGTGTGTACGACATGGGGTGGCTGGAATCGGGGTTGGACGTGGGGTGGTGAAGCGTGCAGGTGGCGGTCAGTCGAGTGTGGGTCGGGGGCGGGTGGTTTGAAGAGGCGTGGCTGGATGTCCATGAAGGGGGTGTTGCTGCGCATAGGGAGGTAGCAGGAGCTGATCCAGGAGGGACGTACTGATGGCTGAGCGACAGACCGCTAGGGAAACGGCGCGGAAGGCGGCAGCGGCGACCAGGGCGAGGTTGCGCGCCGAGCGCGCGGACCGAGAGCGGCTGATGGAGCAGCTGGCTGAGAACGTGATGGTGCTGATCGCCACGCGCGATGCGGAGGTGGAGCGGTGCGAGCTCGCGGCCGGGCAGGCGCTGGATCGGCTGGTCAACGAGTTCGGCCTCAGCACTACCGAGGCGTCCGCCTGGTGTGGCGACATCGGCCTCCGAGAGGTCGGCAGGCTGCGCCGCCGCGTGCACGCCGGCGAAGGCGCGCTGGAGAGGGCGGCGGCGTCATGAGCTGGCATTGGGTGTACCTGCGGGCCCGGCTTCTCGCGCTGGTCGGGAGCCTCCTGCTGGTCGGCGTTGCGAGTGGGATCGATGCGCTCGCCTTGCCCGTGTGGCTGGTCAGCAGTGTCATCCTCGGCGTCGTTGCGACTCGGACGTCGGTGTGGCGCGTCTTGGCTGGTGCACGCACGCCCACGGTGGGGGAGCGGGAGGTGATCAGAGCTGCAGCAGGTCTGGTGCCTGGACTGCGGGGTCGCAACGAGCCCACCATCTGGGTGAACGACGACCCTCGGCTGCGCGTCGAATTCCCCCGACAGCGAGAGGTCTTGGTCACTGCAGGGTGGGCGCCCGCAATCCAGTCTGGGGGAGCCACCGTGGAAGACCTGGCGGCTGGCATGGCCGCCGAGCGGGGACGCTCAGTCACAAAGCGGACGTGGACCGCAATCGTGGAAGCGGCTTGCTGGCCAGCCTTGATCGTCGTCACTCCGCTGTCCTGGGTGGCGCACCGGCACCCGGGCTTGCGGCGGGCGTACACCGCATGGCTGGTCCTCGTCTCGGTGATCGCAGTGGTGCAGCAGGCGGCGGAACAGCGCTGGTCGATCGTGGTCAGCCTCATCTGCTTTGCGTCTGCTGTGCTGGTAGCTCCTATCTGGGTGCGCCGTTGGCGGTCCGAGGTTGACCGGTTGGGGATGGACGCCGTCCGCGAAGCCGGCTTGGCCGACGGTGAACGGACGAGCGTCCCCACGTCGGTCCCTGGGGGCACGCGATGAACACGGACGATGGCGGGCAGGTGTACCGAGCGGCTCGCGGAGAGGGGCGGTCGAGCTTCGATCCGGAGCAGGCGGAGGCGGCGCGGCGGGCGACCTTGGAGGCGATGCACGCCCAACTGGCCGAGAAGGTTGGCGCGCTGGCGTCCACGGGCGAGTGGACGAGGTGGCTGCGGTTCGCGAACAGTTTCCACCACTACTCGTTCAACAACACCCTGTTGATCTGGGCGCAGCGGCCCGACGCCACGATGGTGGCCGGCTACCGCGCCTGGCAGGCGAAGGGACGCCAGGTCCGGCGCGGCGAGACTGCCATCAAGGTGTACGGGCCGGTCACCCGACGCGAGCCACTGCTCAATCCGGAGGGCAACCCGGTGCGCGGCAGTGAGGGCAGGCCCGTCCAGCAGGTGCAGGTGGTTGGGGTGAAGCCGGTGTCGGTGTTCGACGTGTCCCAGACCGACGGCGAGCCGCTTCCGGAGCAACCGACAGCGACGCTCCTTTCCGGGGAGGCACCCTCAGGTTTGTGGGCCTCCCTGCAAGCCTTGGTGGAGGGCCAGGGCTATGCGGTGACGCGTGGGGATTGCGGAGGCGCGAACGGACTCACCAACTTCAGCACCCGTGAGGTGCGGGTTCGCGCTGACGTGGACGAGGCCCAAGCGGTGAAGACGCTCGCCCATGAAGCGGGTCACGTCCTGCTGCATCATCCGGAGGCGCGTGAGCCATTCGCGTGCCGCGGCGTGGTCGAGGTCGAAGCCGAGTCGGTGGCGTTCATGGTGATGGCCGCCCACGGCGTGGACACCTCGCAGTACACGTTCAACTACGTCGCCGGCTGGGTACACGAAGCGGCGCGGCCCGACGGCCCCAGCGTGGAGGACGTACTCAAGGCAACCGGACAGCGGGTGCTCACCGCGTCGGAGCACATCCTGCAGGCGACCCAGCCCGTTGAGCTGTCGGTCGACGAGGCGCTGGCACCACCGATGTGGGAGCGGGTGGACGCACCGAGCCCCAACGGGGTCGCCCGAGACAAGCAGGCCCGTCCGCTCATTGCGGGGGCTGTCTCGATCACGGTGGGGAGGTGAGTCGGATGCCCGCTCACCAGCAGCCCAACCGCAGCGAACGCGCGGACGATGGGCGGGTCCCGGGGGAGTTCGGCTATCCGTACTTGATCAGCGTCCGCCACTCCCGCCCGGTCCCGGCCCGCCGGGACGGCCACAACTTCGTGTGCGCCTACCCGTTGTTCCTCGGCATGTGGTGGTCACCCAAGGACGTGCAGGTCCTCGAGCACGACCCGAACAAGGACTACTTCGCTGAGTTGCGCCAGCAGATCCGGCAAGCCGCCCAGCAGAACGGCCATCGCGACGCGGCCTGGGAGCGCGTCGCCGGACCCGGTTCCCGGCGCCTCGAACGATTTTGTCGCCCTTCCATCGAACGGCCGGCCTCCGCCTGGGGGCGCTGACATGCACGCACGTCCGTCACCGCTCACGGGATGGTCGTACCGAGCCCCGATCATCCCTCCCGATTGGCGGGAGCGACCACGCGCCGCATGACCGTGTTGCGTTGGCCCTTGGCACGGATGAACTCGAACCCGGCACGCTCGTACACCGCACGGGTGCCGTTGTAGAAGAACGAAGAGGAGGTCGGCTTGTCGGTGCGCGGGATGTGAGGGTATCCCTCGACCACGCCGCCGCCGGCGTGGGCGATCATCTCGAGTGCACCTTCGAGAGCAACCGTGACCAGCCCGTGCCCCCGGAAGCGTTTGTCCACGAAGATGCAGGTGATCCGGTAGTCGGGCTCGTCCTCGTTCGCAGCGCTGAGGTCGGTGAGGTACTGCTTCTTGTGGTGGATGTTCGGCAACTCCTCCGGGGTCCCAAACTCCGCCCAGGCGATGGCTTCCTCGCCGTCCTCGCCTTCGCGCACGACCAGCGCCGCGTGCGCGACACCCTCCTCCACGAGCCGCTTCTTCAAGTCTCGATTGCCCTGGTAGGACTTCCCCTTCTCGTCGCAATCGGGGTGAAACCAGACACACCAGCATCCACTGAAGATGCCGTTGTGCCGCTCCACCAGCGCGTCGAAGAGAGGCCAGGTGGCCGGCGACAGCGGCTTCACCGAGGTCGGGCCCGGATCTTGGTTCGCCATGCTCCCGGACGGTACCCGTCACCACGAATCACGTCGAGAGGCCACCCCCCGGGCCGACACGGCACATCAGCAGGAGCGAACGCGCCGTGTGGATGTGGTGGCCGACTCTTTGCTGCGGGATGGTGTTTCACAGACGGCGATGGCTGAGGCGGTTCGCGTGTGAGCAGGTCCGAACTCGAGCGTGTTGCAGACATTCTGGCGATCGCCGGGCTTCGCAATGTCGCGGTGCACGAGTACTTCCGGGTCAATCCGGACCTGATCATTGACATCGTCGCGCACCAACTTGGTTCGTTGGCTGCTCAGCTACGCCAGCTGTGAGTGAGACCCTTCGCAAGCTCCTGGTCCTTGGGTGACGGCTAGCTCAAGAGGGCTTTCAGCTCTTCGACCGGTGTGACATGCCGTTTGAAGAGCGGGCCGCACGGTGTGCGATCCAACCGGGCGGACACGGCGACGAGGTCGGCGTTCACACTGAGTTCGTGACGGTGGTGGCTGGCGAGGTGGGTGAACTCGTTCATTGAGCCGATCACGCTGTGGCTGCTGGTCGATCGGTCTTGTAGGTGGCGCACGCGTTCACGATTCGTGTCAGGTTGTCCGGGGGTGTAGTCAACGTGGTGATGGTGTGGCGGCAGGGGTGGCGCGCTGGAGGGCGGCCACGAAGTGGCGTGTGGTGGGATGGTCCCGTACGGCGACGCGGATCCAGGTGGGGCCGAGGCCGGGGAAGGTTTCACCGCGACGCACGGCGAATCCGGCTGCAGCGAGGCTGAGTCGTGCTGAGTGCGGGCCGAGTGTGTGGGTGTCCACGAGCACGAAGTGGGCCTGGGGTTCCCCGGCCACCGGGAATCCGGCGCCCTCGAGGCATGCGACGAGGGCGTCGCGTTGCGTGGCGCAGTGGTGGGCAGCGTCTGCGGCTTCGGTCCTGGCCCTGGGGGTGGAGCACGCCACCATGGCGGCGAGCGCGGGCGTGGAGACCGACCACGGGCGTTGGGCTTCGGCGAGCCGCGCGATGAGGGCTGGGTCGCCGACGACGTAGCCGGCGCGCAGGCCCGCGAGCCCCCACATCTTCGTGAGGGATCGGACAACCAGCATCCCGTCCATGTCGGTGCCGATCTGGGAGGCGTTCTCGTCGGGCACGAAGTCCATGAACGCCTCGTCGATGACGACGACGCGGCCGGGCCGACGCAGGGCTTGCAGGGTGGTGGCGGGGTGGAGGACCCCCGTCGGGTTGGTGGGGTTGCCCACGGCCACGAGGTCGGCGTCGGCGGGGATGGCCCGGGGGTCGAGGATGAACCGGGGGGCAGGCGCCAGGTGGCGCCGGACGTGGATCCCCAGGGCGGCGAGGGCGGCTTCGGGTTCAGTGAACTGCGGGTGCACCACCACCGGACGTCGCGGCCGCAGCCCGGCCGCGACGAGGGCGAAGGCCTCGGTCGCGCCCGCGGTGGGCAGCACCATCGACACCGGGACGCCGTGGCGTGCGGCCAGCGCCGCACGGGCCGGGCCGGCGTCGGGATAGGCCGCCCACCGGGTGGGGTCGGCCGTGATCGCCTCTGACAACCACGGCGGCAGCGCGTCGGGACGCACGTTCACAGCGAGGTCGACCAGGCCCGGGGCGAGATCGGCGTCTCCGTGGTGGCGCAGGTCGACGTTCATCGCCCGGCCCACGCGTGGGTGGCTGCGGCTGCGGCGAACCGTTGGGCCCAGGCGGGGTGTCCGGCCCAGTGGACGTGGTGGTAGCTGGCCTGCACGGTCGGGTCCAGGTGGGGTTCGGCGTCGGCTGGGTCGACGACCGTGCGGTGGAAGGCGTGGTAGCGGTACGTCTCTCCCGCCCGCGCGGCGAGTGCGTCGGCGTCCGGCGTGTGCTCGGCATAGCCGAGGGTGAGGCGGGCCCCCATGCGGGCATCGAGTGGCAGGACACCGGCCATGGGGCGTCCCTCGAGGGTGCGGGCCAAGTAGAGCAGCCCTGCGCACTCGGCGTAGGTGGGCAGCCCCGCCATCACGGCGTCCCGCACGTGTCCGAGCAGTTCGGTGTTGCGGGCCAGCTCGTCTGCGAACACCTCGGGGAACCCGCCGCCGAGATACAGGCCGGACGTGCCGTTGGGGAGGGTGGTGTCCGTGACGGGGTCGACGCCGACGACGTCGCAGCCTGCGGCCTCGAGGAGTTCGGTCGTCTCGGTGTAGCGAAACGTGAAGGCCCGGCCGGCCGCGATGGCGATGCGGGGGCGTCCGGGCACGGCGGTGACCTCGGAGGTGGGGTCCCAGGCCGGGCCGGGGAGGTCGGGGGCCTCGTGGGCCGCGGCGAGGACGGCGTCGAGGTCGACGTGTTCGGCGACCAACGCTCCGGCTGACGCCACGACGGCGGCGGCCTGCTCGCGCTCGGCCGCGGGCACCAGCCCGAGGTGGCGCGACGGGACGACCAGGCTGTCGGTGCGCGGCAGGGCGCCCAGCAGCGGCAGCCCCACCTGGTCGAGGGCGTCGGTGAGTTCGGCGACCGCTCGGGGGGAGCCCACGCGGTTGAGGATCACGCCGGCCACGCGTGGAGCATCGGGATGGGTAGCGAGCCCGTGTGCGACGGCGGCGACAGTGCGGGAGGCGTGGGCGGCGTCCAGGACGAGCACGATGGGCGCCTCGACCAGCCGGGCGACGTGGGCCGTCGAACCGAAGCCGCGGCGTCCATCGACGGGCCCGAGCTTGCCGTCGTACAGCCCCATCACGCCCTCGATGACGGCGACGTCGGCCCCCCGAGCGCCGTGCAGCAACAGGGGCGTGAGCCGGTGTTCGCCGCACAGCCAGGCGTCGAGGTTGCGGCCGGGGCGGCCGGTGGCCAGCCCGTGGTATCCGGGGTCGATGTAGTCGGGGCCGACCTTGGCCGGTGCGACCGCGAGCCCGCGGTCGCGCAGGGCGGCCATGAGGCCGAACGCGACCGTGGTCTTCCCCGAGCCGGAGGCGGCGGCGGCGACCACGAGACGGGGCAGGCTCACCATTCGATGCCCGCCTGCCCGCGTGCCCCGGTGTCGAAGGGGTGTTTCACCTTGTCCATCGACGTGACGAGGTCGGCAGCCGCCAGCAGGGCTGGGGGAGCGTCGCGTCCGGTGATGATGACGTGCTGCAGGCCGGGGCGCGTGGCGAGCGTGGCGAGCACCTCCTCGAGGTCGACCCAGCCGCGCGCCAGCGCGTAGGTGAACTCGTCGAGGATGTACAGGTCGTGCTTCTGGTCGGCCAGTCGGCGGGCGACCTCGGCCCAGCCCTGACGGGCGAGCTCGGCCTGGTCGACGTCGGCCGAGGAGCGCAGCCACGTCCAGCCCGCACCCATCGTGTGCCACTCGATCGTGCCGCCCTCGCCCGTCGCGGCGTGGTGCGCGACCAGCGCCTCGTAGGCGGCGCGCTCGCCGGTGCGCCACTTGTCCGATTTCACGAACTGGAACACCCCGATCGACCAGCCCTGCGCCCACCCGCGCAGGCCGGTGCCGAACGCCGAGGACGACTTCCCCTTGCCGTGCCCGGTGTTCACGATCAGCCGGGGCTGGGTGCGGCGCGCGCGGGTGGTGGCCGGGTCGCTCCCGACGTGATGCGTGGGGCGCATCAGGTCGAGAGTGGCTTCGACATCCACATGCTCCTCGATCGCGTCGGCCAGGCGGTCGAGCATCTCCTCGCGCGCTTCGTCGTGCGTGGGGTGCGGGGTCGGCACCCAGTCGTGCCCGACGAGCGAGGCGACCTCGGTGAGGAAGGCGTCCGCGAAGGGCTGGTGCTCGAACGCCCCGTGGAGGAGCGTCCCGAACGTGGCGTCCACGCGGCAGCCGTCGAGGAACGGCTCGGCCACGCCAGTGACCCGCGCTGAGCCGTGGTGGATCTCATAGCCCGGCACGTCGAGCCCCCGCCAGGGGTGGGTGGTGCGCGCGGTGACCTTGGTGCCGAACTGGACCGCGACCGGCAGCACCCCCAGCCCGGGCAGCGTCCCCGCCCGCGACTCGACCCCGTCGGTGATCGCCTCGGCGAGCATCTGGTAGCCGCCGCAGATGCCGAGGGTGGGGCGTCCGGTGGCGTGGCGGCGCGCGACGACGTCGGCGATGCCGCGCTCGCGCAGCCAGACGAGGTCGTCGACGGTCGCGCGGGTCCCGGGCAGCACCAGCAAGTCGGACGCCGCGCACACGGCCGGGTCGGTGGTCACCTCCACGTGGACGCCCGGGGTCCGGGCCAGGGCGTCCACGTCGGTGGCGTTGGAGATGCGGGGCAGCCGGACCACCGCGACACTCAGCGAGCTGACATCCCCATCCGGGGAGACGGCACCCCAGCGGGCCACCTCGAGGGCGTCCTCGCCGTCGAGCCACACGTCGGGCAGCCACGGCAGCACACCCAGGCAGGGCAGGCCGGTGCGGCGGGTCAGGTCGGCCAACCCCGGCTCGAGGACCGACCGATCGCCGCGGAACTTGTTGATGACGTACCCCGCCAGCCGGCGCCGGTCTGTCGGTTCGAGGATGCCCCACGTGCCGAAGATCGAGGCGAGCACCCCGCCGCGGTCGATGTCGCCGACCACGACCACGGGCAAACCGAGCTCGGCCGCCAGACCCATGTTCACGTAGTCGCGCTCGCGCAGATTCACCTCGGCAGGCGAGCCCGCCCCCTCGACCACGACCAGGTCGTGCGTCGCAGCCAGCTCGCGGTAGGCGTCAAATGCCGCCTCGGCGAGGTGGGCGCGGCCGGTGGCGTACTCGCCGGCCTCCAGCGTGCCGGCGGGACGCCCCCGAACCACCACGTGACTGCGTCGGTCGGTGCCCGGCTTCAGCAGCACGGGGTTGAGCAGGCTCGACGGCTCGATGCCCGCCGCCTGGGCCTGCAGGTACTGGGCCCTGCCGATCTCGGAGCCGTCGGCGCACACCGCCGAGTTGTTCGACATGTTCTGCGCCTTGAACGGCGCCACGTCGATCCCGCGGCGGGCCAGCGCTCGGCATAGGCCGGCGACGACGAGCGACTTGCCGGCGTCCGAGGAGGTGCCGGCGATGAGGATCCCGGTCACCGCGGCCTCCCGGAGAGCTGGTGGCCGACCCGTCCCTGGGCCACGGCTGCGAGCGCGGCCCCGAGGGTCGCGGCGGCGACCACCCACCCGACCAATTGGGCGGCGCGCCGCACCTCGGACGCCCCGGGTTGCGGGGCGTCCGGCTCGCCGAGGGTGCCGCGCACCTCGACGCGGTCGCCATACGTGTTCGCCCCACCCAGCCGGACGCCCAGGGCCCCCGCCCATGCCGCCTCGCACCAGCCGCCGTTCGGGCTCGGATGGTCGCGGGCGTCGCGGTGCATCGTGCGCCAGGCCGCGGACGCCGACCCACCGACCAGGGGCGCAGCCAGGCAGGCCAGCGCGCCGGTGATCCGGGCGGGAACCCAGGCCAGGGCGTCGTCGAGCACCGCGGACGCGGTGCCGAACCGCGCATACCGCGGTGACCGGTGGCCGACCATCGCGTCGAGGGTGTTGACCGCCCGGTGGCCGAGCATCCCCGGGACGCCGAGGAGGGCGCCCCAGAACAGGGTGCAAACCACGGCGTCGTTGGCGTTCTCTGCCAGCGACTCGACGGTTGCGCGGCTGAGTTCGGGGGCGTCCAAGTGGTCGGGGGAGCGGCCGCACAGGTTCGGCAACTGGGCGCGGGCGGCGGCCAGGTCGGCGCCGTCGAGGCGGGCGGCCATCGTCGTGCCCTCGACGACGAGGGAGCGGGCGCCCAGGCACCCCCACGTGGCGGCCGCGGTCAACAGGGTGTGCGCGACCGGGTGGCGGCGTCCCACCGCCTCGGCGGCCAGGCCGAGCGCGACGATGGGGGCGACGGTGATCGCGGTGAACGCTGCGCCCCGGGGCAGGGAGTCGCCGTACACCCGCGACTCGACGTGGGACGCCCAGCGCCCGAGCGCGGCGACCGGATGGAAGCGGCGGGGGTCCCCCACCAGCGCGTCGACGGCCACCCCCAGGAGAAGGCCCCTGCCACGGCTCACTCGTACGTCCTTCGCGTCGATGTGGAATTCAGCGCGTCACGCGGGCGACCGGACTTGCCTCGAAGGGGCTCACCGTTGCGGGACAGTGTCGGATTCACACCGACTTCGCCGCGGGGCGCGCCGCTCACCCTACCAGCGCCGTACCCCTGCGCCGCGCCCTCCGCTCGGCCCTCCGCTGGGCCCCTTCGCGCGCTCTCCGCCGCGACCCTGCCATGCTGGGGCCCATGCGTGTGCTGGTGCTGGGTGGGACGGCCGAGGGGGCGGCCGTGGCCGCCGCGCTGGTGCAGGCCGGGCATGACGTCACGACGTCGGTGGCCGGGCGCACCGCCGAGGCCCGCGCGGGCGGGGTGGGGGTGGTCACCGGCGGGTTCGGCGGCCCCGAGGGGCTCGCGTCGTGGCTCGTCGGCCACGGCATCGGGGCGGTGGTCGACGCCACGCACCCGTTCGCCGCCCGGATGACGCGCAACGTCGTGGCCGCTGCCGCCGCGAGCCGGACGCCCGTGCTTCGGCTCGATCGCCCCGGCTGGTCGACACACCCTGACGCGGACAGTTGGCTGTGGGTGACCGACCACGACGCAGCCGCGCGGGTGGCGTCCGGGCGGGGCCGGGTGCTGCTCACCGTGGGCCGGCAGCCCCTGCCCCACTACGCCGCGCTGCCCGACGTTCTCGCCCGCGTCGCGGAGGATCCCGGGCTGCCCACCCGGCCCGGCTGGCGGATCCTGGCCGACCGCGGCCCGTTCGCGCTCGCGGAGGAGCGCGCGTTGCTGGCGTCGGAGGGCATCGGGGTGCTGGTCACCAAGGATTCTGGCGGCGACCACACCGCAGCCAAGCTCGACGCGGCGGCTGAGGAGGGCGTGGCCGTGGTGGTCGTCCGGCGCCCGGAGCTGCCGGCCGGCCTCGCAACCGTCCCCGACGTAGCCGGCGTGCTCAGCTGGTTGGCAGCGCGCTGAGGTCCAGACCGGCCACGTCCCCGATCACCGTGATGGCGGGCGGTCGGACGCCGCGGGCTTCGGCGTCGGCAGCGATGGTCGCCACCGTTCCGCGGACCACCTGCATGTCGGGTCGGTATGCCCCGGCGACGACGATGGCCGGCGTCGCGGCGGGCAGACCGCCGCGCGTGAGGGCGTCGGTGATCGCAGCGAGGTGCTTAACGCCCATCAGGATGACCAGCGTGGTCTGCACGCGCGCGAGGGCCTCCCAGTCGAGGGTGCTGCGCGGGTCACCGGGAGGGACATGCCCCGACACCACCGTGAACCCCTGCGACAAGGTGCGGTGGGTGACCGGGACGCCGGCCAGCGACGGCCCCGCCACGGCGGATGTCACGCCCGGCACCACCCGCACCGGGACGCCGGCCTCGGCGCAGGCGAGGGCCTCCTCCCCGCCGCGGCCGAACACGTAGGGGTCGCCGCCCTTGAGCCGGACCACCCGCTTCCCGGCCTGCGCCGCCGCCACGAGCAGGGCGTTGATCTCGTCCTGGGGCGTACCCGGGCCGCGGGGGGTCTTGCCCACGTTGACGACCTCGACGCCCGGCGGCACCAGGTCGGTCACGTCGGGGGCCAGGTGGTCGGTGTAGATCACATCGGCCGCCTGCAGCGCCCGCAGCCCGGCCACGGTGAGCAGGTCGGGGTCACCAGGACCGCCGCCCACGAGTGTGACGGTGCCGGGTTCGGCTGGGTTCATCAGGTTCTCCTCGGTGCAGGGGGGACAGCTAGGGTCGAGCGCGTGGATGACGACTGGGGCGCGACGCCCGGCCTGCCCGACGAGGCCTTCGAGCACGACGGGCTGATCACCAAGCGGCACCAGCGGGCCAGCGCGTTCGCGTTCCTGCGCCCCCACCCCGGTGAGCTGTTGTGGGACATCGGTGCCGGTTCGGGCGCCATGGCGATCGAGTGGGCCCGCGCCGGACTGGGCGCCCGCGCGATCGGGCTCGAACGCAACCCCGAGCGGGCCGCGCGCGCCCGCGGCAACGTCGAGCGGCTCGCGCCCGGTGCCGTCGAGATCCTCGAGGGGGACGCCGCGGCATTGGTCGGCTCGCTCCCCGCTCCCGATGCGGTGTTCGTGGGTGGCGGGGCGACCAGCGGCGTGATCGACGCGGCGTGGGCCGCGCTGCGTCCCGGCGGACGCATCGTCGTGCACGGCGTCACGGTGGAGACCGAGGCGCTGTTGGTCGACGCCTTCCGTGCCCACGGCGGGCAGCTGGCCCGGCTCGGCGTTGAAGTCGCCGAACCCATCGGCCGCTTCCTGGGCTGGACGCCCCTGCGCGCGGTCACCCAGTGGTCCTGTTCCCGCTGAGCCCTGCGTCAAGGAGCGTCGCGACGTCGTCCAGAGTGCGGGGGCGACCCGGCAGGCCCAGCCGCGCGGCGAGGGCCAGGGGCCACGGGGAGAGCAGGCGCGCGCGGACCAGCAGCGCTGCGTCGGCGAGCACCTCAGCGCTCGGCCCTTGGGTGACCTCGCCGGCGCACACCACGGCCGCCTCGTCGGCCCAGGCCAGCGCGAAGTCGACATCGTGGGTGGCCACCACCAAGGCCGTTCCGCGGGAGTGCAACAGCTCGAGCGTGGCCCGCGTCTCGGCGACCCCCACCGGGTCGAGCCCGGCGGTGGGCTCGTCGAGCAGGAGCACGCTCGGGCGCATGGCGACCGCCCCGGCCAGCGCCACGCGCTTGCGTTCGCCCCATGACAGTTGGTGGGTGGCGCGCTCGGCCAGGTGGGTGATCGACAGCAGGTCGAGGGCCTCGTCGACGCGCTCGCGCGCCTCGGCGTCCGACAAGCCCTGGTTGAGGGGCCCGAAGCTGACGTCGCCGACCACGTCGGCGCTGAACAGCTGGTCGTCGGGATCCTGCAGCACCAACTGCACGGCGCTGCGGTGGGCGCGCAGCGCGGCGCGGGTGTGGTCGAGGGGCACACCGTCGTGCAGGACGGCCCCTGCCGTGGGCCGGTGGGCTCCGGACAGGCACCGCAGCAGGGTCGTCTTCCCCGACCCGTTGGCCCCGAGCAGCGCCAGGCGGCCCCCGTCGGGCAGGCTGAACTGCGCGCCGGTGAGGACGGGTGGGCGGGCCGGGTAGCCGGCCACGAGGTCGCGGGCCCGGAGCATCACGCCACCCACCAGAACAGGGCCCAGGCGGCCCAGATGCCGACGACGACGCAGGCGGCCATGACGAGGAACGACCGCGAGGTCGTGTGGGCCGGCGCGAGGGTGCGCAGGTCGTCGACGTACCCGCGGCCCTCCAACCCGGCCTGCAGGCGCAGGGTGCGGTCACTGGTGCGCATGATCAGGGTTCCCATGGTGTTGGCTGCGTTGCGCAGGCCCCAGGTGAAACGTGCCAGGCCGCGGTGGCTGTTTCCGAGCCGGGCGGTCTGGGCGGCGTGCAGGGCGATCGCCGTGCTCAGGAGCACGAACAGCAGGCGGTAGGTCAGCGAGGCGATCTCGACCAGGGGTGCGGGGATGCCCAGGCGGCGCAACCACCCCAACAGGTCGACCATGGGTGTCGTGGTGGCGAGCAGCATCACGGCGAGGGTGCCGGACACCCCGTGGGCGAAGGCCGACAGCCCGCGCGTTGCGCTGGCGGCATCGGCCCACAGGGGGCCGAGGGTCCAGGCGTCGGTCGAGGGGACGCCGCCCAGCACGAGGGCGACGGACACCCCGCCGATGACCAGGAATGTCAGCGGCGCGGCCATCGCGTAGCCGAGCGCGCGCACCGGGATGCGGGCCGAACCGAGGGCGAGGGCGATCGAGGCCACGGCCACCAGGGGGCTGACCGGCCAGGCCGGGCCGACCAGTGCGGTCAGGACGAGCGCCCCCGACAGCGCCACCTTCTCGGTGACCCGGACGCGCCGCCAGGGGGAATCCCAGGCGGCGTCGTCCAGGGCGTGCAGGTGCATCAGCCGACGGTCTCGGGCTTCTCGACCGCAGACTCGTCACGGGCTGCCTTGCGGCCGCGCAGGTTGCCCAGGGCATAGCCGACCACGCCGGCGCCGAGCGCGGCCTGCAGGGCGAACAGGCCCGACTCGATCTCGCCGGAGCCCGGCTCGAAGATCGGCGAGAACCACGGCTCGTGGCCATTTTCCTCGAGCATGGCGGTGACCTGGGCGTCGGTGCCGCCGAAGGCCTCTTCGTCGGGGTGGTCGGGCCGGGGCGCGACCACGAACGAGAAGGCGAGCACGGCGAACAGTGCGACGAGGAGCAGGGCGGTGGTGACCGGATTGGTCCGGTGGCCCTGGGTGCGGGTGGTCGTGGTCTCAGACATGGGCGGCCTCCTTCGCGGGCGCGTCGATCAGCTTGCGGGCGGCCAGCGCCGGGGCGGCGACCTTGCGCAGGAACTGGAACAGCAGGACGCCGACGATGCCCTCGGCGATGGCGAGGGGGATCTGGGTCAGCGCGAACACCCCGGCGAACTTGCCGAGCGCGCCGAGCAGGTCGGGGTCGGGGTAGGCGAGCGCGAGCTGCGCGCTCGTGACGACGTAGGTCGTCAGGTCGGCGATCGCCATGGCGAAGAACACGCCGACGCTCATCCCAGCACCCAGCTTGCGCAGGAGCACCCAGATGCCGTAGCCGGCCCACGGCCCGGCGATCGCCATGGAGAACACGTTGGCGCCGAGGGTGGTGAGGCCGCCGTGGGCGAGGAGCAGCGCTTGGAAGAGCAGCACCGTGGTGCCCAGGAAGGCCATCACGGGGGGCCGGAACAGGATCGCGCCCGCGCCGGTGCCGGTCGGGTGGGAGGAGGAACCGGTGACGCTCGGGAGCTTGATGGCGCTCAGCACGAACGTGAACGCGCCGGCCGCGGCGAGCAGCAGCTTGTTCTCGGGGCTCTTCTTCGATTCCTCGATGACGGCCTTGGCGCCGTGGATCACGAAGGGGGTGGAGACGGCCGCCCAGGCGATGCAGTGGGTGGCTGGCAGGAAGCCTTCGGCAATGTGCATGCCGCATGCCCTTTCTCGAGATTGCGCGTCTCGATGTGGGTGACGAGGCGAGTTCCTGACTTCGTGCAGCGTGTGCACTTCACAGTGGCGCGACCGTGCCGGCTCTTCCCGGCTTCCTCGGTGACTCGTCGATCTGGTGTTGTGGGGCCAGCGTCTCACATCCCGGTCTCAGGTGGCAGTCCCGGATGCCCGGCGAGACCCGGCATTGACGAATCACACAGGTGTCATTACTGTCCGTTGTGCTGGTTCACGTCATCGACCACAACATGTTGGGGTTGGCGCCGTGAGGCAATAGGGAACCCGGTGTGAATCCGGGACTGCCCCGCAGCGGTGAGAGGGAACGACCGGCGGCATCGAGCACTGGCCCGACAGGGCTGGGAAGCGTCGCCCATTAGACCAACGCCATCTGGCGTCCTGCCCTCGAGTCCGAATACCTGCCAGCGCACAGGTTGACCACTGCTTCGAGGAGAGAGCATGTCGAACGGAATCACCGTCTACAGCAAGCCGTCGTGCGTCCAGTGCACGGCGACCTACCGCGCCCTGGACAAGCTGGGGCTGGACTACGCGGTCATCGACCTCGCCGAGGACGAGGCCGCCCTGCTCGAGGTGATGGCGCTGGGCTACCAGCAGGTCCCGGTCGTCGTCGACGGTGAGGAGCACTGGGCCGGCTTCCGCCCCGACCGCATCAAGGCCGCGGCGCAACGCGTCCGCGTCGCCTAGCCCGCGGCGTCCGCCGTGCGCGTGGTCTACTTCTCGTCGGCGTCCAACACCACCCACCGCTTCGTGCAGAAGCTGGGGGTGGACGCCGACCGCATCCCGCTGCGCCCCGCCGATGAGCCCTTGGTCGCCACCGAGCCGTATGTGCTCGTCGTGCCGACGTATGGGGGCGGCAACGCGCGCGGGGCCGTGCCCAAGCAGGTGATCCGGTTCCTCAACGACCCGGGCAACCGTGCCCTGATTCGCGGGGTCGTCTCCGCGGGCAACACCAACTTCGGCCAGGCGTACTGCCTGGCCGGGGACATCGTGGCCGCCAAGTGCGGCGTCCCCCATCTTGATCGCTTCGAACTCCTCGGGACGCCCGACGACGTCGAGCGCGTCCGCGAAAGGATCCACCACCCATGACCACGCTGCTCACCGACACCGGTCAGGAAGTCGTCGCGAGCGACTCCGCCGACTACCACGCCCTGAACGCGCTGCTGAACCTCTACGACGCCGACGGCAACATCCAGTTCGACGCCGACCGTCAGGCGGCCCGCCAGTACTTCCTGCAGCACGTCAACCAGAACACGGTGTTCTTCCACTCGCTGCGCGAGAAGCTCGACTACCTCGTCGAGGAGGGCTACTACGGGGCCGAGGTGCTGGACCGCTACGACTTCGACTTCATCAAGAGCCTGTTCAAGCGCGCGTACGCGGTGAAGTTCCGCTTCCCGACGTTCATGGGCGCGTTCAAGTACTACACGTCCTACACGCTCAAGACGTTCGACGGGCGCCGCTACCTCGAGCGTTTCGAGGATCGGGCGTGCCTGGTCGCCCTGACGCTGGCGGCCGGCGACCGCGGCCTGGCCGAGCAGGTCGTCGACGAGATCATGGCGGGCCGGTTCCAGCCGGCGACGCCGACGTTCCTCAACGCCGGCAAGGCCCAGCGCGGCGAGCTCGTGTCGTGCTTCTTGCTGCGCATCGAGGACAACATGGAGTCGATCGCACGAGCCATCAACTCCTCGTTGCAGCTCTCCAAGCGCGGCGGTGGGGTGGCGCTGTCGCTGACCAACATCCGCGAGGCCGGGGCACCGATCAAGAAGATCCAGAACCAGTCCTCGGGCGTGATCCCCGTCATGAAGCTGCTCGAGGACTCGTTCAGCTACGCCAACCAGCTCGGTGCCCGCCAGGGTGCTGGGGCGGTCTACCTCAACGCCCACCACCCCGACATCCTCGCCTTCCTCGACACCAAGCGAGAGAACGCTGATGAGAAGATCCGCATCAAGACGCTGTCGCTGGGCGTCGTCGTGCCCGACATCACCTTCGAGCTGGCCCGCCACGACGAGGACATGTACCTGTTCAGCCCCTACGACGTCGAGCGGGTCTACGGCGTGCCGTTCAGCGAGATCTCGGTCACCGAGAAGTACCACGAGATGGTCGACGACAAGAGGATCACCAAGCGCAAGATCAACGCGCGCAAGTTCTTCCAGACCCTGGCCGAGATCCAGTTCGAGTCGGGCTACCCCTACCTCATGTTCGAGGACACGGTGAACCGGGCCAACCCCATCGACGGGCGGGTGACCATGTCGAACCTGTGCTCCGAGATCCTCCAGGTGTCGACCCCGTCGACCTACCGCGAGGACCTGTCCTTCGACCACGTCGGCAAGGACATCTCCTGCAACCTGGGCTCGCTCAACATCGCCCACGCCATGGACTCGCCCGACTTCGGGCGCACCATCGATGTGGCCGTGCGCGCGCTGAGCGCGGTGTCCGACCAGTCGAACATCGCCTGCGCGCCGAGCATCGAACGCGGCAACGCGATGAGCCACGCGATCGGCCTGGGCCAGATGAACCTGCACGGCTACCTCGCCCGCGAGCGCATCCACTACGGCTCGGAGGAGGGCCTGGACTTCACCAATATGTACTTCTACACGGTGACGTTCCACGCGATCGCCGCCTCGTGCCGCCTGGCCCGGGAGCGCGGCGTCCGGTTCGACGGGTTCGAGCGCAGCACGTACGCGACGGGGGAGTACTTCGCCAAGTACATCGACGGCCAGTGGTCACCCCGGACGCCCCGGGTCGCCCAGCTGTTCGCCGACGCCGGCATCCACCTGCCCACGCCCGAGGACTGGCGGGGGTTGGCGTCCGAGGTCGCCGAGCACGGGCTGTACAACCAGAACCTGCAGGCGGTGCCGCCGACCGGGTCGATCAGCTACATCAACCACTCCACCAGCTCGATCCACCCGATCGTGGCGAAGATCGAGATCCGCAAGGAGGGCAAGATCGGCCGCGTCTACTACCCGGCGCCGTTCATGACGAACGACAACCTCGAGTTCTACGCCGACGCCTACGAGATCGGCCCCGAGAAGATCATCGACACCTACGCCGAGGCCACCCAGCACGTCGACCAGGGCCTGTCGCTGACCCTGTTCTTCCCCGACACGGCGACCACGCGCGACATCAACAAGGCGCAGATCTACGCGTGGCGCAAGGGGATCAAGACCCTCTACTACATCCGGCTGCGGCAGCTCGCCCTCGCGGGCACCGAGGTTGACGGCTGCGTCAGCTGCATGCTCTGAATCGACAAGGACGAGACGATGAACGACAAGACCACCCTGCTGCGCGGCGTCCAGGCCATCAACTGGAACCGCATCACCGACGACATCGACGCCGACGTCTGGGACCGGCTGACCAGCAACTTCTGGTTGCCCGAGAAGGTGCCTTTGAGCAACGATGTGCCGTCGTGGCGCACGCTCAAGCCGCACGAACAACTCATGACGACCCGAGTGTTCACCGGCCTGACCATGCTCGACACGATCCAGGGCACCGTCGGTGCGGTGTCGCTGATCCCCGACGCCCGGACGCCCCACGAGGAGGCCGTCTACACCAACATCGCGTTCATGGAGTCGGTGCACGCGAAGAGCTACAGCTCGATCTTCTCGACGCTGATCTCCACCGCTGAGATCGACGACGCGTTCCGGTGGAGCGAGGAGAACGAGGCTCTGCAGCGCAAGGCGCAGATCATCCTGGGCTACTACGAGGGCGAGGACCCCGAGAAGCGCAAGGTCGCGTCGGTGATGCTGGAGTCGTTCCTGTTCTACTCCGGCTTCTATGCGCCGATGTACTGGTCGAGCCGGGCGAAGCTGACCAACACCGCCGACCTGATCCGGTTGATCATCCGCGACGAGGCCGTGCACGGCTACTACATCGGCTACAAGTACCAAAAGGCGCTCGCCGAGGCCGACCAGGCGCGGCGCGACGAGCTGACGGAGTACACCTTCGACCTGCTGCTGGAGCTCTACGACAACGAGGAGACCTATGCCGAGGACCTCTACGACCCGCTCGGCCTGACCGAGGATGTCAAGATGTTCCTGCGCTACAACGCCAACAAGGCCCTGATGAACCTTGGCTACGAGGCGTTGTTCCCCAAGCCGGCGACCGCCGTGTCGCCCGCGATCCTGGCCGCCCTGTCACCGAACGCGGACGAGAACCACGACTTCTTCTCGGGGTCGGGTTCCTCCTATGTGATGGGCAAGGCCGTCAACACCGAAGACGAGGACTGGGACTTCTGACATGACCACCATCCACACCACGACGTCGGGCAGCCTGCCCCGCACGGACGCCCTCATCGCCGCCAACGCGGCCCGCTCGTTCGCCGACGACGGGTTCACCCTGGACACCACCCCCGAGTTCGCCCGGCTCGTCACGGAGGCGGTCGCCGACGTGGTCGCTCGGCAGCGCGACGCCGGCATCACCCTGCTGGGGGACGGCGAGTTCGGTAAGGCGATGTCGAACGCCGTCGACTACGGAGCCTGGTGGTCGTACTCCTTCCAGCGGGTCGGCGGGCTCGAGCTCGGGGAGGTTGACCTGTTCAACCAGCCGGACGCCCCCTCCACACCCGGCAACGTCCGGCTCACCTCGTTCGCGAACCGGCGGGACCGGCAGCGCTTCCCGCGGGTCTACTCCGACCCGGTCGAGGTGGGGGGCGTCGACACCGGCAAGCTCGCCACGGCGTTCCCGTCGACGACGGGGCCCCTCGTGTACACCGGGCAGGACGCCGTGGCCACCGACATCCGCAACCTCCAGGCGGCCCTCCAGCCGGGGGAGCAGGGCTTCCTGACGGCCATCTCGCCCGGCAGTGCGGCCCGCGTGTGGAACCAGCACTACGCCACCGAGGAGGAGCACATCTGGGCGTGGGCCGAGGCGCTGCGCCACGAGTACAAGGCGATCACCGACGCGGGCCTCGTCGTCCAGATCGATGACCCGTCGTTGGCCGAGAACTGGGACCAGGTCACGCCCGAGCCCAGCGTCGCCGACTACCAGAGGTTCACCCAGATCCGTGTCGATGCGCTCAACCATGCGATCGCGGGGTTGCCGGCCGAACTCGTGCGGCTGCACCTGTGCTGGGGTTCCTGGCACGGCCCCCACACCACCGACATCGGCATCGCCGACATCCTGCCGGTCGTCTTGACGGCGAACGTCGGTTCGCTCTCGTTCGAGGCAGCGAACGTCCGCCACGAGCACGAGTGGACGGTGTGGAACGAGGTGGCCTTGCCCGACGACCTCGTCCTGGTTCCGGGGGTGGTCAGCCACGCCACCAACGTGGTCGAGCACCCCGACCTGGTCGCCCAGCGCATCCGCCGGTTCACCGA
The DNA here is from genome assembly GCF_059515965.1 of Propioniciclava sp. LT432. Lineage (NCBI taxonomy): Bacteria > Bacillati > Actinomycetota > Actinomycetes > Propionibacteriales > Propionibacteriaceae > Propioniciclava > Propioniciclava sp. LT432. The sequence goes on from NZ_JCAKNE010000028.1 coordinate 27,961, forward strand.
CGCCGTCGGCCCCGACCGCGTCATCGCCTCGACCGACTGCGGGCTGGGCGGGCGCGTCCATGCCGACATCGCGTGGGCCAAGCTCGAGTCCCTCGGCGAAGGTGCGCGGCGCGCCTAGGGTCGCGTCCAGGGCCTCGTGGGGAACGGAGTGATGAGGTGGCGGTGACGGCGTCCGGGCTGCGCCACCACGGCGTCCGGGTGACGCTGCTGGCCGCGGTGCTCTTCGGCGCTGGGACGCCCCTGGCCAAGCTCCTGCTCGGCCAGGTGAGTCCGTGGCTGATGGCGGGGTTGCTCTACTGCGGCTCGGGCTTGGGCCTGGGCCTCGTGCGCCTGGCGGGCCGGCGGGCGCGGGCGCGTGTCCCACGCCCTCTCTTGACCCCGACCGAACGCTAGCTGGTCGCAGGAGCAGTGTTCGCCGGCGGGGTGGTGGGTCCGGTCCTGCTCATGGTGGGGTTGGCGGCCATGCCGGCCTCGGGGGCGTCCCTGCTGCTGAACGCCGAGGCGGTCTTCACGGTCGTCATCGCGTGGGTCGTGTTCCGCGAGAATGTCGGGCGCCGGGTGCTGGTCGGGATGGCCGCCATCGTTGCCGGCGCGGTGTTGCTCGCGGTGCCCACCGGAGCCGAGGTGGGGGCGGTGTGGCCCAGCCTGGCGGTGCTCGGCGCCTGCCTGGCGTGGGGGATCGACAACAACCTCACCGGGCGTGTCGCGCTGGCCGATGCGACGTTGCTGGCCGCCGTGAAGAGCGCGGTCGCCGGCCCCGTGAACCTGGCGCTGGCCTTCGCGCTCGGGGCCACGGTGCCCGCGCCCGCGCTGGTGGGTGCTGCGCTGGCGATCGGGTTCCTCGCCTACGGGGCGAGCCTGGCGTTGTTCATCGTGGGGCTGCGCAGCCTCGGCACCGCGCGGGCGGGCGCCTACTACAGCGTGGCACCCTTCTTCGGGCCGTGCTGGCCGTGGCGCTGGGGGACACTGCGACCTGGTCGCTCGTGGCGGGTGGCGTCCTGATGGCCGTCGGCGTGTGGCTCCACCTGACCGAGACCCATGAGCACACGCATCACCACGCCGCCGTCACCCACACCCACGGGCACAGCCACGATCGCCACCACGACCACGAGCACCCCGACCAGGCCTCGGCGGCCGGCTGGCACGTCCACGAGCACACCCACGCGGAGATGACGCACACGCACGAGCACTATCCCGACGCGCACCACCGCCACGACCACGGAGGATGACCGTGGGCCGGGTCAGGCCAGCAGGGCCAGCGCACTGGTCAGCGGCGTTGGGAGGTGATCGGGGGCTTCTCGCGCCTGAGCAGGTAGGTGTCGAACATCCAGCCCTTGCGGGCAAGGGCCTCGGCGCGCACGGCCAGGATCTCGTCGCTGACCTCGGCGAGGGGGCCGCTGAGCAGGATCTCGCCGGGGGTGCCGAGGTAGGCCCCCCAGAAGATGTGGAGGCCGGTCGGGTCGATGCGCGCGAACGTCTGCTTGCCGTCGAGCATCACGACCACGTCGTCGACGTCGGCGGGCATGCCGTCGGCCAGCAGCCGGGCCGGGGCGATCTGCACCGCCTTGCCCTGACGGTTGAGCGGGATCTGGTGGCGGGCCGCGAGCGCGAGCACGCAGCTGATCCCGGGGATCACCCGCAGTGCTACTGGCGCCTCCGCGGGGGCGGCCGCCTTGAGCTGCTGGGCGATCGCCAGCGTCGACTCGTACAGGCTCGGGTCGCCCCAGACCAGGAACCCGCCGACCTGGCCCGAGCCCAGGTGGGTGGCCACGGCGTCCGACCAAGCGGCGAGCCGCTGCTCGCGCCACCGCCGCACGGCGGCGGGGTAGTCGGGCGTGGTCTGCCATGGGCGCGGCGGGTCGTGCAGCTCGACGACCCGCAGCCCGGACGCCTCGGGCCGGTGCTGGGCGACCAACGAGCGCCGGAAGGCGACCGGCTCGTCGTACTCGTCCTCCTTCACCACGACGAAGAGCATGTCGAGGGCCTTGATCGCCTCGACGGCCTCCAGCGTCAACCAGCCGGGGTCACCCGCGCCGATGCCGATGAGGACGAGCTCGCGGGTCACCGGGCGCGCTCCGTGGCCTCGTTGGTCGTCTCCGCGGCCGAGGCGAGCGCGTTGATCGCAGCCACGGTGAGGGCCGAGCCTCCGCGGCGTCCGAGCACGGTGAGGAACTCCAGGCCGTAGGGGTTCTCGGCCAGCGCCTGCTTGGAGTCGGCTGCCCCGACGAACCCCACCGGGATGCCGATCACCGCCGCCGGCTGGACGCCGGTGTCGCGCACCACCTCGAGCAGCCGGAACAACGCGGTCGGAGCGTTGCCGATCGCCACGACCGCCCCGTTGAGCCGCTCGCGCCACAGCTCGACCGCCGCGGCCGTCTTGGTGGTGCCGAGCTCAGCAGCGAGGTCGGCCAGCCGGGGGTCGCCCAGGTGGCAGACCACCTCGTTGTCGGCGGGCAGCCGGGAGCGGATGATGCCGGTGGCGACCATCGATGCGTCGCACAGGATCGGTGCGCCTGCGCGCAGGGCGTCGCGGCAGGCCGCGGCCACGCCCGGCGACCAGGCCAGCGACCCGGCCAGGTCGGTCTGGGCGGCGGCGTGGATCATCCGCACCGCGACCGGCTCGAGGTCGGCCGGCAGCACCGACAGGTCGGCCTCGTCGCGGATGATCCGGAACGACTCGGCGTAGATGTCCGAGCCCTGCTGGCGGTAGTCGTAGGTCGGCCGCCCGGACGCCCCGGCCTGCGGTTGCGCACCTGCCGCCGCGACCGCACGGACCGCCACATCGCGCAGGGACGCCGACAGGCGCGGGTTGCCGCGGCCGACCACCCCGACGGTGACGGGGCCGGCCACGCCGGTGGCCGGTGTCCAGGCCGACCCGCCGGTCGCGTCGTCGGCGCGCACGCAGAAGGTGCCCGCCCGCTCCGCCGCGGCGGCCACCTCGGCATTGGCCTCGGGAGAGTCGCTGGCGGCCAGGACGTACCAAGCGCCCTCGACGTCGACGGGCTCCACGGGCCGCCGTTCCCAGGTCAGCGCTCCGGCGGCGGCCCACGCCGTGACCCGGCCCGATGCCTCGGGGGCGACCACCGTCACGTCGGCGTCCACCTCGAGCAGCCGGCTGATGCGGCGCGTCGCGACCCGGCCGGCGCCGGCGACCAGCACGCGGCGTCCGCGCAGGTCGAGGCCCGACAGGTACACCGCGGAGCCCTCGCCCTCGTCGAGGTGTTCGGCGGCGGCGCGGTAGCGGTCGATGACGACGTCGGCCAGCGCGTCGCCGGCGCCGATGATGGGCGCGACCCGCACCTCGGCGTCGGGGTGTTCGGCCGCCCAGCGCGCGGACTGGTCGTGCGCCCAGTTCTCCAGCAACCCTGGGAACAGGTAGTGCGGTGCGACCACGATCTTCCGGGCGCCGGTCGAGTACGCCAGCGACAACCCCTCGGCCAGCGTCGGCGACACCACCTGGATGAACGCGTCGGTGACGTAGGCGTAGCCGCCCTCCTCCCACAGCATGCGGCCCAGCCGGGTGTGGTCGGCATTCGCGTCGGGCACCGAGCAGCCGCGCCCCAGGAACACCACGGCGGTCTGGTCGGGCGCCCAGTCACCGAGCACCTCGGCGATCCGCTCGCGGACGGCGGCGCGCAGGCGCGGGTCGGGGCCCAGGTGGTCGGCCAGGGCGATGCGGGCGCCCACAGGGGCGGCGTCGATCGCCTCGGGGATGTCGTCGCGTAGGTGCCCGCCCGCGCCGAGCATCAGCGGCACGACGACCAGCGGCCCGGACGCCGCCAGCTCGGCCAGCGTGGCGTCCAGGGGTGGGTCGGTGAGCTCGATGAAGGCATCCCTCACCACGACGTCGGGCAGCTTGCTCGCGACCAGCGCCGTGAGTGCGCGTGCGGCGTCCTGCCCCGCGGGGAGGCGGGTGCCGTGCGCGGCGATGAGCAGGGCGGGCGGGGTCGGCACGGTGGCGTCCTTCACGGTCATGTCAGCAATTCCCCTTCGGGAGGGTTCCATCGAGCCAGGTGTAGTCGCGCGGGGTCACCATCACCTGGCCGTCGGCGCCGGTGGGCACCAGCACGGTCTTCGACGACCCCACGATGACGATCGAGTGCATGTCGACCCACGTCGGGTCGAAGTCGGCCAGCGGCGCGATGCGGTGGTTCTCGTTCGCGCGCGAGGCATCCTGCACGACCGCCACCGGGGTGGTGGGGGGCCGGTGGGCGCCCAGGATCTCCAGCGCCCGGGGCAGGTGCATCACCCGCTTCTTGCTGCGCGGGTTGTACAGGGCCACGACGAAGTCGCCCTCGGCGGCGGCCTGCAGCCGCTGCTCGATGACCGGCCACGGCGTGTGCAGGTCGCTCAACGAGATCGTCACGTGGTCGTGCCCCAGCGGGGCGCCCAGGATCGCGGACGCCGCGAGCTCGGCCGTCACGCCCGGCACCACCTGCACGTCGACGCCCTCGGTGCCCTTCTCCAGAAGCGGCGAGGCCATCGCGTAGATCGCCGGGTCGCCGCCACACACCAGCGACACCGACCGCCCCTCGCGGGCCTGGGCGATCGCGAACTCGATGCGGTGCTCCTCGGTGCCCATGCCGATGGCCAGCACATCGGTGCCGGGCCGCAGCAGGTGCCGGATCTGCGCGACATAGGGGCGGTAGCCGACCACGACGCTCGAGGCGCGCAGCACGTTCCGGGCGCGGGGGGTCAGCAGGTCGTCCGCACCCGGGCCCAGGCCGACGACGGCCAGCGTGCCCAGCGGCGCGAGGCGTCCGATGGCGACGGTCGCGTCGGGGTTCTTCCGCTTCTCCACGACGAGCTGGGCGCCGTGGGCGATCACGGATGCCTCCGCGACGCTCGGCGTCCCGACCGCTTGGTCGGCGTGGGCCGACGGGTTGGGGACCGCAATCGCCGCGAGCGTCTCGGCCGGGTACGTGACGAACGGGACGCCCAGGCGCCCAGCCAACGCGATGAGCCCGGCCTCGTCGGCCTTGGCGTCGACGCTGGTCAAAGCGGTCACGGATGCCTGCGCCAGCCCCTCCTCGGCCAGGACCTGCTCCAGCAGACCGGCCAACACGTCGACCGACGTCCCGCGGTTGCAGCCCATGCCCACCACGAGGCTGCCCGGGTGCAGCGTCACGGTCGGCAGGTCGCCGTCGGCGGGGACGGCGTCCGAGACCACGATGCGCGCGACGGGCTCGCCGAGGTCGGGCAGCTCGGAGGTGTGCGTGCCGCGCCGCTCGACCCGGGCCACGCCGGGCTCGCGCACGTTCGTCGGCAAGGCCGGCAGCGGCCACGGCTGGGTGCGGACGAGTTCGACCGGCGATCCGTCCAGCAGGGCACGCGTCACGCCGGCGAGGTCGCCGGAGGTCGGCCAGCCGAGGGTGTCCAAGCCGGGCACGCCCGTCACGTCGGTGGCGGTGGTCACCACCGGGGTGGCGCCCAGGGCGTCCGCGACGCGCACGGCGAGGTCGTTGGCGCCGCCGACGTGCCCGCCCACCAGCGGGACGACGAAGCGCCCCGCCTCGTCGACGACGACCACCGCGGGGTCGGTTTTCTTGTCGGCCAAAAGCGGGGCGATGAGGCGGGTCGTCGCGCCGAGGGCGAGGTGGCTGATGATGAGGTCGCACTCGGCCCAGGCGGCGGCGAGGTGGTCGCCGGCGCGGCCGTCGTAGCGCCGGGTGGCGCCCAGGGCGGCGTCGATGGTGTCGGCGTGCGCGCGGGCGGCGGCCGAGTTGGTGAGCTGGCCCACGACGTCACCGCCCCGGTGGCGTTCGGCCGGCTCCGGCGCGCTGGTGCCCGCGATGCCGTGCTGGGTGCCGAGGGCGGCCGGGTCGTCGGGGTGGTGGGCGAGCACGAGCACGACGTGCGGCTGGGCCGGGTCGGTGACGCGCAACGCCTCGGCCTCGTTCAACACCCGCACCCGCTCGTCGGCCTCGCCGAGCCGCTCGGCCAGCACGTACCAGCGGCCCAGGCCGGTGGTCGCCGCGACGACCTGCGGCAGCCCCGTGAGGTGGTCGGTGAGGACGCCGACCTTCGGGTGCTCCCCGCACGCGCGCAGCGCCGGGGCGGGGTCGTTGCCGTGGGCGCTGACGAGCAGGGCGTCGTCCCAGGGCAGCGCGACGGCGGCGAACGCGGCCTGCAGCGACCCGACCTCGGGCACCACGCGCACGGCCAGCCCGGCGGCGCGCAGCCGGCGTACCACGCCGTAGAACAAGGGGTCCCCGGACGCCACCACCACGGCTTCGTCGCCCTCCGGCAGCGCCACGAGAGCGTCGATCGCGGGCTGGAGCGGGCCGAGCTCGACCCGCCGCTCGGTCGGGACGTCGAGCGCGTCGAGGTGCCGGCGTCCGCCGACCACGAGCGCGGCCGAGGCCGCGGCGTCCGTGAGGGTGGCGCTGGAGTGGCCGAGGTAGCCGAAGACGGTGATCATGCGTGGGCGCCCTTCTCCCGCAGGTCGGCGGCGGCGGCCGGGTCGGCCGCGCGGTACTCGTGGCGGAAGCCGGGGTGGTAGAGGTGGCTGCGCTTCTCGACGGGAGCCTCTGCGAGGGCAGGGCCGACGAGGATGACGGTGTGCTTCCAGAACTTGTGGTCCTTCATGGTGGCCGACAACTCGTCGAGGCGGCACCGCAGCAGCACCTGGTCGGGCCAGCTCACCTTGTGCCCGATGATGACCGGGGTGTCGGGCGGGTAGCCGCCGGCCAGCAGTTCCTCCTGCAGGGCCTTGTTGCGGGCCGCCGACAGGTAGAGCGCCATCGTGGTGCCGTGCCGGGCGAACTCCCGGACGTGCTCGCGCGGGGGCATCGGCGTCCGGCCGCCCTCGAGGCGGGTGAGGATGAGAGATTGGGCGACCTCGGGCAGCGTGATCTCGACCTCGGCCGCGGCGGCCGCCGCGGAGAAGGCCGACACGCCCGGGATCGACTCGAACGCGACGCCCACCGCCCGGCACACGTCGCGCTGCTCGGCGGTGGCCCCGTAGATGGCAGGGTCGCCGGTGTGCACCCGGGCCACCAGCAGGCCCTCGTCGCGGGCGCGTTCGTAGAGCGGGGTGATCGCTTCGAGCGAGGCCGACGCCGAGTCGACCAGCTCGGCGCCGGGCTTGTGCCCGGCCACGATCTCGGGGCTGACCAGCGAGGACGCCCAGATGATGATGTCGGCCTCGGCGATGGCCCGCGCGCCGCGCAGGGTGATGAGGTCGGGGGCCCCGGGGCCTGCGCCGACAAAGACGACCTTGCCGCTCACAGCCTGCCTCCGGTGCTCGTGCGGGTGGGGGTGATCAGCGCGGCGCCGAAGTACGGCGCGTCGTCGAAGTCTGCGGCGCGGCCGAGGCGTTCGTCGGGCAGGCCGACGTCGATCCCGACCACGTGCTCGCCACCGCTCTGCTCGAGGTGGTCGCGCAGGGCGGCGAAGTGGCGCCCGATCTTGTAAGCCACGACGGTGCCGCCCGGGTGTGCGTCGAGGGCGTGGGTGACGTCGTCCAGGCCGTGCTTCATCGTGACGAGGGTCAGGCTCTCGTCGCCCTCGACGAGCGGGGTTCTGGACGCCGCGGCCAACGCCTGCATCGCCGTGATGCCGGGCACCACCTCGACCGCCGTGTCGGGCAGCGCCTCCAGCACCCCGGCGGCCAGGTAGCTGAACGTGGAGTAGACGCTCGGGTCGCCGATCGTGGCGAAGGCCACCGTGGTCGCACCGGCATCGAACGCGGCCCGGGTCTCGGCGGCGGACGTCTCCCAAGCGGCGGCGCGACGTCGGGTCACGCCGGTGCGGTCGCCCATGCTGAAGGGCACGCGGCGGACGCGGGGGGCGGCGTCCGGACAGGCGGCGAGCACGATGCGTTCGGCGCGCCCCGGGCCGTCGCCGGACGCCTCGGTGCTCGGGACCAGCACCACGTCAGCGGTGGAGAGAATGCGGTGCGCTCGCAGGGTCAGCAACTCCGGATCGCCCGGGCCGACGCCCACTCCGATCAAGCGGCGGGTCATCGCGTGCCTTTCCGGCCCCTGCAGCGGAGGCCCGTCCAGAAGGGCGTCGAGGACAGGCGACCGGGCTCGTCCGCACCTCTGGGGGAGTTCTGCGGCATCACCGTTGCGCGACAGCGTCGGGATCACACCGACTTCGCTGGCAGCGACGCGCCGACCGCACAGGCCGGCGGAGCCAACCTACCACCGGGCATGCGCGCCAGGACCAGCCGGGCATTCAACGGTCAACTCGCAGCAGGTGGTTGGATTCGGGCTCGGCGGATGGTGAGATAGAAGCTCGGCAGATGGTTAGGTACAAGCTCGGCAGGTGGTGCGAGCGGGGCTCGGTCGAGCCCAGCGTCCGGCTGTCTCATGGGTTCCAGACTTCGTGGCACTTGCGTCGCATCAGCCCGCTTCGGACTTCTTTGACACGCTTGACTGCTGGTCGGGGGAGTGTCGCGTTGGGGTGAACTTGATGAACTCGGAGGTCAAGTCCAGCGGGGTGGTGTACGGGGGATTCTTCGTTTCATGCGGTGAGGGCGGTGGGTTCCTCCTGTTCGGTGGTGCCGGGGATGAGGGTGAGGCGGGCCTTCTTCAATAGTTCGAGGCCGAGGTAGCGGCGGCCTTCGGCCCATTCGTCGTGTTGCTCGGCCAGGACAGCGCCAACCAGTCGGATGATGCTGTCGCGGTTGGGAAAGATCCCCACCACGTCGGTACGCCGGCGGATCTCCTTGTTCAACCGCTCGTTGGGGTTGTTGGACCACACCTGCCGCCACACCCCTTGCGGAAAGTTGGTGAAGGCGAGGACCTCGTCGCGGGCGTGCTCGAGGTGGTCGTGGACGGCGGGGAGTTTGTTGGCTGCGACCTCGGCCAGGAGCCGGTCGTACTGGGCGTGCACCGCGTCGGGGTCGGCCTGGTCGAACACCGAATGCAGCCACGCCTTCACTGCTGGCCAGGCGTGCTTGGGGCACACGCTCATCAGGTTCGCGGTGTAGTGAGTACGGCAGCGTTGCCACGACGCACCGGGCAGGGTCGCCCCGATCGCCTCCACGAGTCCGCTGTGCGCATCCGATGTGACCAGGGCGACGCCGGTCAGGCCGCGGGCCACCAGGTCCTTGAAGAAGGTCAGCCAACCAGCATGTGACTCACTCGTGGACACCGAAACGCCTAGTACTTCGCGGTAGCCATCGTTGTTGACGCCGGTGGCGACCATGACGGCGACCTTGACCACCCGGCCGCCCTCACGGACGCGCATGGTGAGGGCGTCGGCCGCCACGAACGTGTACGGGCCGGCGTCCAACGGTCGGTTGCGGAAGTCGGCGACCAGCTGGTCGAGCTCTTGGGCCATCACGCTGACCACGGACTTCGACAGGCCGGTGATCCCGAGCGCTTTGACGAGCTTGTCCATCCGCCGGGTCGACACGCCCAGCAGGTAGCAGGTCGCCACCACCGACACGAGGGCTTGCTCGGAGCGACGTTGCCGGGCCAGCAGCCACTCGGGGAAGAACGAGCCCTCGCTCAGCTTCGGCACAGCGACATCCAACGTGCCGAGGCGGGTGTCGAGGTCGCGGTGGCGGTAGCCGTTGCGCCGGTTCACCCGGGCCTCATCCGTGACGCCGTAGGGGGCGCCGCAGACTTGGTCGGCCTGGGCAGACAGGATCGTGTTCACGAACCCTTCCAACAGTTCGCGGAGCAGGTCCGGGGAGGACTGGCCCAAGATCTGGTTCAGGAACTGGGCGGGGTCGTCGATACTGGGAACAGCGGTCATCGGTAGTGCCTTTCCTTCGAGTTGGTTGTGAGAGATCTCTCGAAGAATCACCCGGTGACCGCCCCTACGTTCGGAGCGACACGGTCACGATCACCGGGTCGTACACCACTGTGCTGGACTCAGCTCGACCGCCGTGCGACCGTGCAGGTCGACCAAGCGATGCGAGTGTCCGACGGCCGGACAGACGCCCGACTGGGGGTGACGAGGGGGGATGAGCATCGGCAACTCCGAACGGGAGCAAGCCCGCCCTGAGAGGCGGGACGAGCACGGGGGTGGTGGCCCGACTGGGTGTGTCGACGATCCCAACACACCGGCGCCGCGTGCGCAAGCATCCACCCGCCCCGCCATGGGCAGGCGGAGGTCGCCACCACGCCAGTCCGATGCACTTGCAGCTCTTCTCGGAGAAGTCCACGTGCCCTCGGTGTCCTTGGAGTGCCGGTTGCTGCGCATAGGGGGGTGAGGACTTATCGAGTGAGGAGCCGATGATGGCAACATCCCCGTTTGAGAGCGCTGCCTTGGTGGCGGCGGTACGGCGCGACATGGCGGAGTTGGCTGCGGCCGAGTTCCACTGGGAGGGCTTGGATCCGATCGCGTTCCAGCGTGTGGTCGCCGAGTTCATCGGTGACGGTGATCAGTTCCGGTTCATGCCTGCTGCGGAGGTGGCCGGCCTGATCCGGGTCGTGGAGGGGCACCCGGGTTGGGTGGAGCCCGAGGTCCGGACGCGTTTCATCGAGGTCCGCGATTCGGTTCTGGGTGTCCCGGGGCGGCTTGAGGATGAGGACCTGGGTGCTGCTCGAGCGGGACTGCCGGAGCCGCTTGCGGTGGAGCCACGTTGGAACCTGGACTTGGTGCGGGGGAGTCGTGCTCATGCGGTGGAGGAGGTCCGTCGAGCGCAGGATCCTGAGGCGGCTTGGTTCCGGGTGCAGGTGCTGCACGCCGTGGATGCCGCCACCACGGCGTCCCGGGCGCGGGGCACGGAGGTGGGCGATGAGTTCGTCCGCCTGTTGGGGGAGCGGGGCTTGGCCACCACCGACGGCGAGCTGGGGATCCGCTTCGAACAGGTGCCAGCCGGACGCTCACCCGGGGTGGAACAGCAGGAGCGTATCCCGGTCCCCCTGACGTCCGAGGTTCCCGTCTCTCGTGGGCTGGGACGCTGACGTGGTCGACCAGGCGTTCCGAAGCGACTCGCTGCCTGATGGTCGGCGTGAGGTGCGCAGCGATGATGTGGTCGCTGTGTGGGGTGAGGTGTTGTGGCTGGTCCGCCTGGCGCGGCTGGGTGGTCAGGTCACCGACGAGTTCGCCCTAGCGGCTTTGATCGATGTCGAGGTCGAGCTCGAGCAGGTCGACGGCGTGGAGGAGGCTCTGCCGCTGGCGGTGTCGATGCCGGCGGTCGAGGCGATCGGTCGCGCCTTGGTCCTGATCCGGGGCAGGGCAGGTCTCGCGCCCGTCATCGAGGGCTGGTTGGCCGAAGCACTCCGGCTGGTGGCCAAGCCATGAGCGCCACCATCGGGACCCTGGTCGATCGGCTGCACCAGATCGCGACCCTCGTCAGTGCAGACCCGGCCGCCGATGCCCCGGAGCAGACGCGTGCCCAGGAGGCGGGCTGGGACGGCTTGGCACGACACCTGGCCCGCGCCCTGAGCACGCTCCCGTTCGAGGAGGCCAACCTTGGCCACGAGATCCGCAACGTGGCGGTCACCGCCTTGGACAAGATCAGTTCGACGACGGCCAAGATCGGCCCCCATGGTGAGCCAATCGGGCATTTGGCGGACGCGGCTCTGGTGGTCGGCGCCATCGCCGACCTGCTGACCAGCCGGCGTGCCCCATTCCGTGTCGCTACCCAACCTTGGCGGCCCGGCTGGCAAACGAACCCGCGTCGCTCACGTGAGCCGGCCGTCGAGCCGGTCTTCGTTGGCCTGCGGTCCGATGATGCCAGCGCCTACGGTCTGCAGAGCAACCTGCTGGCCGCGACCCACATCCTCGCTCAGTGGGGCGTGCGCCAACTCGGCGACCAGAACCATCCGTTGGTGGAGCCCTTGACGCAACTGGCCAGGTTGGCCGAGCCCCACCTGTGGATCGACCCCACCCACCGGGACAGTGCTTTGGAATCCCTCACGGCCACACCATGGTCGGAGATCTCCCTGCTGGGGGCTGCCCAGCGCTGGGCGCACGAGGCCGAACTCGCGTTGCATCGCCGGCTCGTCACCAGCGGCACCTTCGCGATGATGGCCGCAGACCTGAGCATCATCAACGCCACCATCCTCCGCCTCACCACCACCGACCCGCAGGCCCATCAGGACGTTACGGAGTCGATGAGCAAAGCACACACGGGTTGGAAAGCGTTGGCTGAATGGCCGGCGCACCTACGCCTGGGTGGCCCGCCGGCCATCGAGTTCATCCGCACCTCCCGCGAACTTCGGGCAGCGATCGCGGCCGACTTCCGCGGGCCCGATGGTTGGCTCACCGGAACCGAACTACTGCGACTCCACCACCCGCGTTCACTGGCCGCGGTGACCCAGGCGCTCAGCCGTCACGCGACCTGGGTTGGTGACGCCCTGGCCAACACCATCCGGGACATGACCGTCGGCTCGGGACGACTCTGGGTCGACCGTGAAGAAGTCCGTCGGCTGGCACCCCAGTTCGACCCCAAGCGCCTCATCCCACAACCCGACGGCGAGCGGCCCGTCATACGACTCGTCCTGTGGCTCGTCCCGCAACGCATCATCCCCGCCGCTCAACTGGTCGCGGACCAGGCCACCGCCGCGGCCCGGCACCAACGCCGGGCCGAGCATCTCCTGGACCGCTCACTGGCCTCGGGACCACGCCCCGAGACCGTCCCCACCCTCACCCTCAGCGACCGCCGCATCCACGCGGAGGCGCATGCGCGCCAGGCCACACGCGAAAGGCTCCCAGGCCCACGGATCTAAATCGGGCAGGGATCCCGGCAGCAGGTCAGGGGCAAGAATTCCGGTGGGGCTGCGTGTTGGGGCACCCAGTAGACTCCACACCCGGCGGCAGCGGCCCGTTGTCCTCCTGGGGGTGGGTAGGACCGTCGCTGCCGCCGCCCACTTCAGGCGGTTATCGTCGGCTTGCCACACAGCGAGGCGGCGGCGTCCCCTGTCCTCGCTCCGTGAGGTGTCAACCGGCCGACCAGCAACGCTCACGGGTTCTCTTCCCAGGACGTGGCCAGCCTCGACAGCCGGCTCATGTTCTGAGCCAGGCGGGCACGTGATGCCTTGTTGGCGTGCTGGTACCGCTCCACCATCGACGCCGTCTCGTGGCCCATCATCGCCTTGAGTTCGGCGGTGGTGGCCCCCGATTGGCCCGCCACGGATGCCGCGCTGTGCCGCATGTCGTGGAAGGTGAGGTCCTGGCGTCCGGTGGCCTTCTTGGCCTGCTGGTAGGCATACCGCAGGGCCTTCTCGGACATGGGTGAGGCTCCGTCCCTGCCCGGGAAGAGGAAGGCCTCGCGGTCGGGACGGTCCAAGGTTTCGACGTACTTGATGATGTGGGGCACGACGTGGGGCGGGATGCCGACGTCCCTGATGCTGGCCCGCGTCTTGGGGGGGCCGATGTGGGTCGAGCCCTTGGTCCGGGTGACGGCCTGACGGACGTAGACCTCGCCGCTGGGTTCGATGCCCTCGACCGGGTTGCCCGGGTCGAGTTGGAGGTCCCTGATCCTGAGCGCGCGGACCTCACCGGAGCGAAGGCCACACCAGCCGCCGAGCGCCACCGGGATGGCGAAGCGGAGGGGCAGCTCGAAGATCCGATCCAGTTCCGCGGGGGACGCCGGCTCGATGTCACGCGTGCGGCGCACTTTGCCCGCATTGCGGATCTGGCAGGGGTTGCGGTCGAGGAGTTCTTCGGCGATGGCTTGGGTGAAGATCGATCGCAGGAGTGTGTAGGCGTGCTTGCGCTGGGTCGGCTTGTCGGCGCGCAACTCTGCCGAGTACCAGCGGCGCACCGTCTCGGGGTCTATGTAGCGCAGCTGCTTCCTGCCCAAGGTGGGCAGGATCAGCTTGTCCAGCAGCTTGTCGTACTCCTCGCGGGTCCTGGGGGAGAGGTTCCTCGCGTCGAGGGCGGGGGGTGCGTAGCCGGCAAGCGTGAGCAGCTCGTCGCTCTTGGTCGGCTGGGGCGGCCGCCAGTCACCCCTGCTGATCTGTCGTTGTACCTCCGCCAGCCAATGCTCGGCGTCGATCTTCGCAGTGAACGGTTCCGGTGCGTCGTAGCGCTCCATGTCCGGGCCCCAGTACCGGGCCCGGAACTGCCCGCGGCGCCGCTCGATGGAACCGAACGACCTTCGAGTGCTGGCCATGCTCACCTTCCTGCCTGCGCGGAGCCTTCCCGTCCCTATGTGCAGCACGGCGGTTCCACGGACATCGACGGGCTCGTTCGTTCGCCCGAAGGCCCGGGAGGACCGCCAAAGCAGCTCAAACAGGGGCGACAGGCCATGCCGGAAGGCCCCGACCCACATCGGGCCAAATCGCTGTGACTAGGCGTGTCGTAAGCCCCCAATACGGAAAGTTGGGGGCTTATTTGGGGCTCCAGGAGTCTTTTTCTGACCATCACTGGCCGCCATCGTCCTCCCGCGAGGGGGCGAAACCCCTAGTGGGCGAGCGTTGAACCCGTAGTCAGGCCGATGTGGCGAAATGGTCGGGGCGACAGGACTCGAACCTGCGGTCTCCTGCTCCCAAAGCAGGCGCGCTAGCCACTACGCTACGCCCCGGTGACCTCGGGGATTCTAGCGCACGCGTCAGTTGCCCCGTCTTCCCCATGGGGCACGCGCCGTGCCCGTTGGGTGGGTGCCCTCCATGGGCGAGGCGCCGATACTGGGGGGATGAGCCGCTTCGTCGAGGCCTTCGAGGCCGAGCCCGGGGTCAGGCGCCATGGGTTGGTGCGTGGCGAGGAGGGTCCCACCGGTCAGCGCGCGACGTCCGTCATGGGGCGCCGCGAGGCGGTGCTGGTCAACCTGCAGCGCCTCGCGGGCAACGAAGCGGTGGCCCGCATGATGTCCGTGCAACGGGGGAAGTTCTCCCAGCACGCCAAGGAGCGCGGGGAGCAGCGAGGCATCTCCAACACGAAGATGCGTGAGGTGATGCGCACCGGCACGAAGTACTCCGACCCCAACTACGAGGGCGCCATCGTGTACTACGACGCCTCGACGGGGTGGGCGGTTTGCACGAACGGCGGTCAGGTCATCACGACGTACAACACGGCCGCGCCCAAGGCGCGGTGGGAGCGCAAGTAGGACGGGGAAGAAGTGGCTGATCTCGACAACAAGTCATTCACGGTCGACCCGTGGAGGGTGAGCCTGGCCGCGGGGGTGCCCGACGACGAGGGTTGGCGCGCGTGCCGCCTGACGCTGGTGCGGGGGGCTGCCGAGCCGCTCGTGGAGGTTGCCGTCAACCTGTACCGGGACGAGTTCCCTTCCCTGGTCCGGTCCTTGGCGGAGTTGGCTGACGGCGCGATCGAGCGCCTGGACTTCGAACCCCTTGAGCCGTCCTTCATCCTCCGTGCCCGCCGATGGTCCGACGACGACGTCGAGCTCGCGTGGTTCGCCGACCAGGGCGAGTTGGACGCCCGGGTGTCGACCCAATCGGGTGTCGGTGTTCTCGTTCGGGTCGCCCCTGACCGGCTGAGGGCCTTCGCGGACGCGCTGGCAACCGAGGCCTCGGCCTGACCGCTTGCATCGAGCCGCGTCCACGGCGTCCAGCTTGCCGGAGGCGAGCAGGGGGACGGCGTCCGGCGCGCCTAGCATGACGCCATGGACAATCGACCTCGGGTGGCGTTCGACCTGCATACCCCGTCGGGCGAGAGGGTCCGTCGCTGGCTGCTCGAGCTCGGAGCGGAGCCGGTGGCCCTCACCGACCGCGACCCCGCCCGTCTGCCGAAGGTGCAACAGGGCGACGACGTCTCCCGCGAGGAGGTGGCCGCGTTCGTGCACGCCCTCAAGGGCAACCGCTCGCGCGCCGAGAGATTCGATGACCACGGCTCCAGCGAGAACTGGCCGCGGGGAAGTTACTGATTCGGCCGCCCCGCGTGGGCTCGGTGTGCATCCGGGGCCGACGACCTTGTAGGCTGTAGCGGCGCGTGAGCGCGCACTGCGGATGTAGCTCAATGGTAGAGCCCCAGTCTTCCAAACTGGCTACGCGGGTTCGATTCCCGTCATCCGCTCCGAGGGTTCAACCGAATCGTCGTCCACACACAGGAGTCAACCAAGTGCCCAGCACCGTCGAGAAGCTCGGCCCCTCGCGGGTCAAGCTCACCATCGAGATCCCCTTCGCCGACCTCAAGCCGCACCTGGACAAGGCGTACAAGGACATCGCCTCTCAGGTGAACATCCCCGGCTTCCGCAAGGGGAAGGTGCCGGCGGCGATCATCGACCAGCGCTTCGGTCGGGGCTCGGTGCTGCAGGAGGCCATCAACGCCGCGCTGCCGGACGCCTACACGGCCGCTGTCGCCGAGAACGACCTGGTCCCTCTGGGCCAGCCCGACGTCGATGTGACCAAGCTGGAGGACAACGAGCTCGTCGAGTTCACCGCTGAGCTGGACGTCCGCCCCGACTTCGAGATGCCCGACTTCTCCACGCTGACCGCCGAGGTGGACGCCGTGGGCAACGTGGACGCCGAGGTCGAGGAGCGCATCACCGTCATGCGCCAGCGCTTCGCCACCCGTGCGGACAAGGACGGCTCCGCCGAGCCCGGTGACGTCGTCACCATCGACCTCGTCGCCTCCAAGGACGGCGAGGAGATCGAGGAGGGCTCCGCCGAGGGCCTCACCTACAAGGTCGGTTCGGGCGGCATGATCGACGGCCTGGATGAGGCCGTCAACGGCAAGAGCGCCGGCGACGAGGTCGAGTTCACCTCCGAGTTGCTGGGCGGTCCCGCCAAGGGGCAGCAGGCGGACATCAAGGTCACCGTCACCAAGGTGCAGACCGAGTCCCTGCCCGAGCTGGACGACGAGTTCGCCCAGATGGTGTCGGAGTTCGACACCGTCGACGAGATGAAGGCCGACCTGGCCGAGGCCGTCGCCCGCATGGCGCGCGTCGACCAGATCAACGCCGCCTCCGACAAGATCGTCGCCGACCTGGTCGCCAAGACCGAGTTCGAGCTGCCCGAGGCGCTCCTGAACACCGAGGTCGAGAACCGCAAGCAGCAGATCAACGACCAGCTCGCCCGCGCGGGCTACACCCTCGAGCGCTACCTCGAGGACACCGAGGACGAGACCGCGAAGGACGCCGACGAGTTCTGGGCGCAGGTCGCCACCAACGCGGAGACCTCGCTCAAGGCGCAGATCATCCTCGACAAGTTGGCCGACGAGCGCGAGGTCACTGTCACCCAGCAGGAGTTGACCGAGCTCATCTTCCGCCGGGCCCAGCAGTCCGGCACCTCACCCGAGCAGGAGATGCAGCACATGATGGAGCACAACCACGCTCCTGAGTGGATGGGTGAGCTCCGCCGCGGCAAGATCCTCCGCGAGATCGTCCTCGAGTCCACCGTGACCGACACGGACGGCAACGTGGTGAACGTCGCGGCGGTCCAGTCCGACGGCACCATCGACGAGTCCGTCGCGGCCGAAGCCGAGAGCGACGACCAGGCCCCGGAGAAGAAGGCCCCGGCCAAGAAGGCCACCGCGAAGAAGGCCCCGGCCAAGAAGGCTGCCGCCGAGAAGAAGGCGGACGCCGACGCCGAGGCGGGGGAGGCCACCGACGAGGAAGCCACCGCCGAGGAGGCTGCGGCCGAGGAGGCCTGAGACTGACGCTGGAACGCGCGGTCCCTACGGGGGCCGCGCGTTTCCACGTCCACCGGCGGTTCGCCTCGTCTGCCTTGAGCGAACACCGGCCCCACTGCCTCCGAAATGTCCCGGGCAGCGGGTAGCGTCAGGAACGTGACGGAAAACATGCTTCCCGGCCTGCGAGCCGCAGCCGGCCCATCGGTGGCCGGCATGAGTGACTCGGTGTATCAGGCCCTCCTGGCCAACCGCATCGTCTTCCTCGGGTCCGAGGTCCGCGACGAGAACGCGAACGCGATCTGTGCGCAGCTGCTGCTGCTGAACGCGGAGGACCCTGAGAAGGACATCTACCTCTACATCAACTCCCCGGGCGGTTCGGTGACCGCCGGCATGGCGATCTACGACACCATGCAGTGGATCAGCAACGACGTCGCCACCGTCGCCATGGGCCTGGCCGCCTCGATGGGGCAGTTCCTGCTCAGCGCCGGCACCAGGGGCAAGCGGTACGCCCTGCCCCACGCGCGCATCATGATGCACCAGCCGTCCGGCGGTCTCGGTGGCACGGCGTCCGACATCAAGATCCTCGCCGAGCAGATCATCGCCACGAAGAAGGAGATGGCGGAGCTCATCGCCGAGCACACGGGGCAGACCCTCGCGCAGATCGAGGCCGACTCCGACCGTGACCGGTGGTTCACGGCACAGCAGGCCCTCGAGTACGGGTTCATCGACCACGTGTACGCGCGCGCCGCACAGATCCCGGGCTCCGACGCCCCGAACCAGTGAGGACGGATCCCATGGACATCGCAGCAATGAACAAGATGCTCGCGGGCGGCGCCGCCCCGCAGGGCCCGATGATGGACTACTTCATCCCGCAGTGGGAGGAGCGCACCAGCTACGGCGTCCGCCGCGTCGACCCGTACACCAAGCTGTTCGAGGATCGCATCATCTTCCTCGGCACCCCAATCGTGGACGACATCGCCAACGCGGTGATGGCGCAGCTGCTCGTGCTCCAGTCGATGGACCCCGAGCGCCCGATCTCGATGTACATCAACAGCCCCGGCGGCTCGTTCACGGCGCTCACCGCCATCTACGACACGATGCAGTACATCAAGCCGGATGTGTCGACGGTCTGCCTGGGCCAGGCAGCCTCGGCCGCGGCCGTGCTGCTTGCCGCTGGTGCCAAGGGCAAGCGCTTCGCCCTGCCCAACAGCCGCATCCTGATCCACCAGCCCGCCACCGAGGGTGGGTACGGGCAGGGCTCAGACCTGGAGATTCAGGCCAAGGAGATCCTGCGCATCCGGTCGCTGATGGAGGAGATGCTCTCCCACGACACCGGCCAGTCGGTCGAGAAGATCAGCCGCGACATCGAGCGTGACAAGTACCTGACGGCCCAGGAGGCCAAGGAGTACGGCATCATCGACGAGATCTTCACGTCGCTGAAGGACGTCCGCTGACGTCAGGCGCCTGACGAGGGAGGGGATTGGCATGGCACGCATCGGGGAGACCTCCGACCTGCTGAAGTGCTCGTTCTGTGGCAAGAGCCAGAAGCAGGTGCGCAAGCTCATCGCCGGTCCGGGTGTCTACATCTGCGACGAGTGCATCGAGCTGTGCAACGAGATCATCGAGGAGGAGTTCTCCGAGGCCACCGATGTGGGCCTGTTGGAGGAGCTTCCCAAGCCCCGGGACATCGTGTCCTTCCTCGATTCGTACGTCATCGGCCAGCCGGTGGCGAAGAAGGCGCTCGCCGTGGCGGTGTACAACCACTACAAGCGCATCCAGGCCCAGGCCAGTAGCCCGCGTCGGGCCGCCGAGGACGAGTTGGTGGAGCTCGGCAAGAGCAACATCCTCCTCATCGGCCCGACCGGCTGCGGCAAGACCTACCTCGCGCAGACGTTGGCCCGCATGCTGAACGTCCCCTTCGCCATGGCGGACGCCACGGCGCTCACCGAGGCGGGCTACGTGGGTGAGGACGTCGAGAACATCCTCCTCAAGCTCCTCCAGGCCGCCGACTTCGACGTGAAGAAGGCCGAGACCGGCATCATCTACATCGACGAGATCGACAAGGTGGCCCGCAAGAGTGAGAACCCGTCGATCACCCGCGACGTGTCCGGCGAGGGCGTGCAGCAGGCGCTGTTGAAGATCCTCGAGGGCACGACGGCGTCGGTGCCCCCGCAGGGGGGTCGCAAGCACCCACACCAGGAGTTCATCCAGATCGACACGACGAACATCCTGTTCATCGTGGGCGGCGCGTTCGCGGGTCTGGAGGACATCATCAACGCCCGGGTCGGCAAGCGTCCGCTGGGCTTCAACAACGACCTCTCGGCCCGGCGCACGGACGGCAACCCGTTCGAGCAGGTCCGGCCCGAGGACCTGCACAAGTTCGGCCTGATCCCCGAGTTCATCGGTCGCCTGCCGATGATCTCGACGGTCAACCCGCTCGACCTCGACGCGATGGTCCGCATCCTGGTGGAGCCGCGCAACGCGCTGACCAAGCAGTTCCGCAAGCTCTTCGAGCTGGATGGCGTCGACCTGGAGTTCACCGACGACGCCATCGCTGCCATCGCCGAACTGGCGTTGGCCCGCGGCATCGGCGCGCGCGGCCTCCGGTCGATCCTGGAGGAGATCCTGCTCAACGTGATGTTCCACGTCCCCTCCGATGACACCATCGGCCAGGTCGTGGTGACCGCCGAGGTGGTCCGCGACGGGGCCGAGCCCCGCATGCTGCCACGGGCGGCGTCCTCGCGCAGCTCCCGCCGCAGCAAGTCGGCCTGACACCAACTCGAAGCGCGAGGTGCTCCCGGCGTCGAGCATCAGGGAGAGCCGGGAGGCGACTCGACCGAGGATCAGCCGGACGACGCCACGGTGGGCGTCGTCCGGGCGAGCCTCACGCCGTCACTGCTCCTGCGGGACGATCCGGGCCGTCACCATCAGCGCGTCCGCCCCCTGCCAGGTGATCGGCGTCGTGATGCGGCCCACGGCCCGCAGGTCGGCCTCGGTTGACTTCAGCCGCTCGACGGCGTCGTCCGGCCCGGCGATGAGCGCCGACTCGAGCTCGGTCTTCATGGAGACCTTGGCGTTCGACTTCACCCCGCGGACGCCGACCAGCGCCGCCGAGACGTCGTCCAGCAGTGCCGCGTCGCCCCCGGTGGGCAGTTCGGACGCCTTCGGCCAAGTGGCGTGGTGCACCGACCCGGGCTTCCACCACGACCAGACCTCCTCGGTCACGAACGGCATGAACGGGGCGAACAGGCGCAGCAGGACGTCGAGCGCCAGCGCGAGCGCCGCCCGGGCCGAGGCCTCGCCGTCGGTGCCCTGGGCGCCGTACGCCCGTTCCTTGACGAGTTCGAGGTAGTCGTCGCAGAACGTCCAGAAGAACTGCTCGGACACCTCCAGCGCCGCCGAGTAGTCGTAGGCCTCGAACGCCTTGGTCGCCTGCTCGACGACCTGGGCCAACCGGGCCAGCATGGCCAGGTCGACGGCGGCCGTGACGGCCGCGGCCGAGAGGTCGACCGTGCGGGAGGGCGCGGCGTCCTGCCCGAACCGCTCACCCTTCGCGATGCCGAGCACGAACTTTGAGGCGTTGAGGATCTTCATCGCGAGGCGCCGGCCGACCTTCATCTGGGTCTCGTCGAACGGCGAGTCCATGCCCGGACGGGCCATCGCGGCGCGCCAGCGCACGGCGTCCGCGCCGAACTTGTCGAGGATCTCCGTCGGCACGACCACGTTGCCCTTGGACTTGGACATCTTCTTGCGGTCGGGATCGACCACGAAGCCGGAGATCGTCGCGCGCTTCCACGGCAGGGCGTCGTTCTCCAGGTGGGAGCGGACGACGCGGCTGAACAGCCAGGTGCGGATGATGTCGTGGGCCTGCGGGGCGATGTCCATCGGGAACGTGAGGTTCCACAGTTCCTCGTCGCGCTCCCAGCCGCACGCGATCTGGGGGGTCAGCGACGAGGTGGCCCACGTGTCCATCACGTCGGGGTCGCCGATGAAGCCGCCGGGCACGCCCCGCTGCTCCTCGGTGTACCCGGGGGCGGGCTGCGACGCGGGGTCGACGGGCAGGGACGCCTCGTCCGCCAGGATCGGGTGGTCGTAGTCGGGCTCACCCTCGGCGTCCAGCGCGTACCAGACGGGGAACGGGACGCCGAAGAACCGCTGGCGGGAGATCAGCCAGTCACCGTTCAGGCCGTTGACCCAGTTCGAGTAGCGGTGACGCATGTGGTCCGGCACCCAGGTGAGCTCCTCGCCGCGGGCCAGCAGTTCTTCCTTGAGGTCCTCGTCGCGACCGCCGTTGGTGATGTACCACTGGCGCGTCGACACGATCTCGAGCGGCTTGTCGCCCTTCTCGTAGAAGTTCGCCATGCGCTGGGTCGGCTTCGGTTCACCGTCCAGGTCGCCCGACGCGCGCAGCAGCCCGACCATCGCCTCGCGGGCGCTGAACGTCGTCTTGCCGGCCAGCTCGGCGTACGGGTCCCCGTTCACCAGCCAGTCGGGGGTCTCGGCTGCGAGGCGTCCGTCACGCTGCAGCACCACGCGCGTGGGCAGGTTGAGTTCCCGCCACCAGAGCACGTCGGTCAGGTCGCCGAAGGTGCACACCATGGCGATGCCGGCGCCCTTGTCCTTCTCGGCGGCCGCGTGGGGGAGCACCGGGATCTCCACGCCGAAGACCGGTGAGGTGACCGTGGTGCCGAACAGCGGCTGGTAGCGCTCGTCATCGGGGTGAGCGACCAGGGCGCACACGCTCGGGATGAGCTCGGGCCGGGTCGTCTCGATGAAGACGGGCCCCTCGTGGGCCTCGGGGTTCGTCGGGTGGAACGCCACACGGTGGTAGTGGCCGGGGTACTCGCGGGCCTCCAGTTCGGCCTGGGCGACGGCGGTCTGGAACGTGACGTCCCACATTGTTGGGGCCTCGGACAGGTAGGCCTCGCCCCGGGCCTGGTTGCGCAGGAAGGCGCGCTGCGCGACGGCCTGGGACTCGTCGGAGATCGTCGCGTAGAGGGTGTCCCAGTCCACCGACAGGCCGAGGTGGCGCCAGAGGTCCTCGAAGACCTGCTCGTCGACGGCGGTCAGCTCGTGGCAGAGCTGGACGAAGTTGCGGCGACTGATCGGGACCTGGCGCTTCGGATCCGGCTTGGCCGGCGGCGTGAAGTCGGGATCGTAGGGCACGCTCGGATCGCACCGGACGCCGTAGTAGTTCTGGACCCGGCGCTCGGTGGGCAGGCCGTTGTCGTCCCACCCCATCGGGTAGAAGACGTGCTTGCCGTTCATGCGCTGGTAACGCGCGATGAGGTCGGTGTGGGTGTAGGAGAACACGTGACCGACGTGCAGGGAGCCGGACACGGTCGGCGGCGGGGTGTCGATGCTGAACACCTGCTCGCGCGCCTCGGGGCGGACGAAGGCGTAGGTGCCCTGCTCCTTCCAGCGGGCGGACCACGTGGCCTCGAGCCCCTCCAGCACGGGGCGATCCGGTACGACCCACGCCGACGGGGTCGACGCGGGCACGGGCTGGATCGGCTGAGAAGTCATGGCGGCAATCGTAGTGCCAACGATCCCCCGCCCCCGCTGGGGTCCCGCCCGAGGGGATCCCGGTAGGCTGGGCGCGCCATGACAACCCATGCCGAGATCTCCCGCGCGCTCCAGGCCCGTTGGCCCGAGCACCGCGTCGCCCCGAGCCTGAGCCGCATCCGGGCCCTGACCGACCTGTTGGGCGAGCCGCAGAACGGCTACCCGATCATCCAGGTGGCCGGCACGAACGGCAAGGGCAGCACCGCCATCATGATCGAGGCGCTGCTGCGCGCCCTCGGCCTGCGCGTGGGTCGCATCGCGTCCCCGCACCTGATGGACCTGACCGAGCGCATCAACATCGACGGAGAGCCGATGGCCGCCGACGCGTTCGATGCGCTCGTCGGCGATGTCCAGCCGCTCATCGACATCGTCGACGCCCAGGAACTCGACGGCGTCGCGATGACCTTCTTCGAGGTGATGACCGGGCTGGCGTACGAAGCCTTCGCCCAGGCCCCCGTGGACGTGGCGGTCGTCGAGGTCGGATTGGGCGGAACGTGGGACGCGACGAGCGTGGCGGACGCCGACGTGGCCGTGGTGTGCCCCATCGACCTCGACCACACGCACCTGCTCGGCGACACCGTCGAGCAGATCGCCACCGAGAAGGCGGGCATCATCAAGCCCGGTTCGGTCGCCGTGGTCGCCGCGCAGCAACCCGAGGCGGAGGCCGTCCTCGCGGCGCGCGCCGTCGAGGTGGGGGCGCGGGTCCTGCACGAGGGCAGCGACTTCGGCCTGATCGAACGCACGGTCGCCGTCGGCGGACAGGTGCTGCGCGTGGAGGCCGGCAGCGGCCCCGTCCCGGACCTGTTCCTCCCGGTCCACGGTGAACACATGGCCCGCAACGCGGCCTTGGCCGTTGCCGCGGTCGAGGCGTTCCTGGGCGGCAAGCCGCTCCCGCACGACGTCATCGCCGAGGGCCTGGCCACCGTCCGGTTGCCGGCGCGGCTCGAGCGGGTCCGTTCGGGGCCCGCGATCGTCCTCGACACCTGCCACAACGTCCATGGGGCCCGCGCGACGCTGGACGGCCTACGCGAGGCGTTCGACTTCACCCCGCTCATCGCGGTCGTGGGCATGATGTCCGACAAGGACGTCGACGGGGTGGTCGCGTTGATCTCCGAGGAGGCGACGACCATCGTCTGCACCCAGGTCGCCTCGACGACGCGTGGCATGCCCGCGGAGGAACTGGGCGAAGTCGCCCGGGAACACTTCACCGACGAGAACGTGCACGTCCGGGCGTCCCTGCCGGATGCCCTGGAACTCGCCGTGGCCCTGGCCGACGAGGCGGGGGCGGGGGCGGGCATCCTCGTGGCCGGGTCCGTCATCCTGGCCGGAGAGGCGCGCACGCTGTTGGTCCGTGACGAGGACGAGGAGTCTGACCGATGAGGCTGGCCGCCAAGAACCCCATGACCCGGACGCTCTCGCTCACGCTCATCTTCGAGGCGATCGTCTGCGTCCTCGCCGTCCCGGGCATGATCCAGGTCAGCGAGGTCCCGCTCGGGTTGGCGTTCGGCGCCGGCGTCGCCGCCGCCGTGCTGGCCGGCGTGGCGGGGGCGCTGGTCGGACGCCGTCCGATCGGCTGGCCCCTGGCGTGGCTCTCCCAGCTCGCCGGCATCGCGCTGGGCCTGCTCACCCCATGGATGTACGCGGTGGGCGGCGGGTTCGCCGCCCTCTTCGCCCTGGCGTTCTTCCTGGGCAAGAAGATCGAACGGTCCCAGTAGGGTGACGGGCATGACCGAACGCACCCTCGTCCTGATCAAGCCGGACGCCGTGGCCCGCGGCCTCGTCGGCACCGTGCTGGCCCGCTACGAGGCCAAGGGCCTCACACTGGCCGCCCTGGAGCTCCGGACGATCGACTCGGTCCTGTCCGACGCGCACTACGCCGAGCACCTCGACCGCTCCTTCTACCCGGGGCTCCGCGAGTTCATCACCTCGGGTCCCCTCGTGGCGCTCGTCGTCGAGGGGGAGCGCGCGATCGAGGCCGTCCGCTCCCTCAACGGTGCGACTGACGGGGTCAAGGCTGCCCCCGGCACCATCCGTGGTGACCTGTGCCTGTCGGGTTCGCAGAACATCGTGCACGCCTCCGATTCTCCCGAGTCGGCTGCACGCGAGATCGCGCTCTGGTTCCCGGCGCTGTGAGCGCCGGCCCAGGTCCGGGGCTGCCCGCCGACCCGCTCCAGCACCCCGACGCGCTCCAGCCCCTCGACCCGAGCCGCCTCCCGCCGCACCTGCGTCCCTCCCTCCCCGTGGAGGAGCGTGACTACCCCGCGTTCTGGCGGGCGCCACGCAACCGGTGGTGGAAGGGGCTCCTCGCCGCACTGCTCGCCTCGTTCGTCCTGCTCATCACCACCACCATCGCGACCCTCGTCGCACTGGTGGTGGACGACGTGGAGCTGACCTCCCTGACCGGAGGACCGGTGTCCGTCGGGCCGGGGCTCTTCCTGGCCAACAACGTGGCCCTGGCCCTGGGCATCCCGGTGTCGATGCTGGCCGCCTGGGTGTGCGTCCAGCAGCGGCCGAAGTGGCTCTCGTCGGTGGTCGGAGGACTGCGGTGGCGGTGGTTGTTCACGGTGCTGGTGGCCCTCCTGCCGTTGTGGCTGTTCGTCGTCGGCGTTCCGAGCGTGGTGGGCTCCCTCGACGAGCTGCGCGTCCGCGACCACACCGCCGTCATGGTCGTGGGGATCCTCCTGACCACGCCGCTCCAGGCGGCGGGGGAGGAGTACCTCCTCCGGGGATTGCTGGCTCGCATCGTCGGAGCTTGGTTCCCCCACCCGGTCGTGGGCTTCGTCGCGGCGACCGTGGTGACGAGCCTCGTCTTCATGGGCATCCACCTGGCCGCGGACCCGTGGTTGAACGCCTACTACTTGGTGTTCGGAGTCGTGATGTCCTGGTTGACGTGGCGCACGGGAGGCCTGGAGGCGGCCATCGCGGTGCACGTGCTCAACAACCTCATGTCGTTGGCACTGATCCCCTTCCTCGACTTCCACGACATGTTCGACCGCTCGGCGGGCGTCGGCGACCCCACGATGCTGTTCGCCATGGGTCTGGTGCTGGTGGCCGCGGGAGTGGTCGAGTGGCTGGCTCGGCGACGGACGTTGGTGGTGCGCAACGCTCCAGGCCGAGCCGCCCTCGAGGCGTTCATGCCCCGCGGCCCATCCTTCGGGTCGGCCGGAAACGGAGGACCCTCCCCTTGGTAGGGTGACGGGCATCCCCGATCGCTCCACCGAAAGGCGACCGCGTGCTCCTCAGCCTGATCACCCTGCACTTCGTGCTGGGAATCACGGCGTCCTTGTGGGGGCGACTGCTCGGTAGGAACGCGTGGCTCGTGGTGGCCATCGCCCCGGCGATCGGGTTCGGTTGGTTGGCGAGTCTGGCTCCCGCCGTCACGATGGGCTCGTCCTTCGTCGAGACCACCCCATGGATTCCGACCCTGGCGGTCTCCCTCACCTTCCACGTCGGCCTGCTGCAGTGGCTGCTCGGCCTGGTGGTCACGGGCATCGGTGTGGTCGTCCTGCTGTACTGCCGGTGGTACTTCGCCGATCCGCCCGCCCGCACGCTCGGCCTGTTGGTCGCCTTCGCCGGCGCCATGCTCGGCCTTGTCACTGCGGACGACCTGGTGCTGCTGTACGTGTTCTGGGAACTCACGACGGTCTTCTCCTACCTGATGATCGGGCACGACTCCTCGCGCCGGGCCAACCGTGCGGCGGCGACGACGGCCCTGATCGTGACCACGACCGGCGGCTTGGCGATGTTGGTGGGCATCGTGACCTTCGGGTCGATCACCGGCACGTTCCGCCTGCAGGCGGTCCTCGCCGCGGCGCCCGAGGGCGCGGCCGCGACCGCCGCGGCGCTGCTCATGCTGGTCGGCGCGCTCAGCAAGTCGGCGCTGGCCCCGTTCCACTTCTGGCTGCCCGGCGCCATGGCGGCCCCCACTCCGGTGTCGGCGTACCTGCACGCCGCGACGATGGTGAAGGCGGGCGTGTACCTGGTCGCGGTCCTGGCCCCGGTGTTCGCCGGCGTCCCGCTCTGGCGGGAGACCCTCACGATCCTGGGCGCGACGACGATGATCCTGGGCGGCTGGCGCGCCCTGCGCCAGACCGACCTCAAGCTCCTGCTCGCGTACGGCACGGTCAGCCAACTGGGCTTCATCATGATCCTCGTCGGCCTCGGCACGAAGGCCGCCGGCCAGGCGGGCCTGGCGATGCTGCTGGCCCACGCCCTGTTCAAGGCGACGCTGTTCCTCACCGTCGGCGTGATCGACCACGCCACCGGTACCCGCGACATCACGAAGCTCACCCGGCTGGGGCCACGCATGCCGGTGCTGGCTGTGGCCGCCGGCCTGGCCGCGGCGTCCATGGCCGGGCTGCCGCCGCTGATCGGGTTCGTCGCCAAGGAGGCGGCGCTGGACGCGCTGGTCCGGGTCGCGCAGGGGGGCGACGGGACGGGGCTGCTGCCCGCCCCCGCCTTCGTGCTCGCCGCCGCAGTGGTGACGGGCTCGATGCTCACGGCCGCCTACTCCCTGCGCTTCTGGTGGGGGGCGTTCGGCAGGCGTCGACGCTCGGTCAGCCTCGAGGTCACGCACGTGCCGGAGGCCGGGTTCATCGCCGGGCCCGTCGTCCTGGGGCTGGCCGGGCTGGCGCTGGGCTTCCTGGGCCACCAGGTGACCGGCATCCTGACTCCCTACACCCGCGGCGTGCCCGTGGGATCGGAGCCGCACGCCCTGGCCCTGTGGCACGGCTTCACCACGCCGCTGCTGCTCTCGGTGGTCGCGATCACGGGTGGCGTCATCCTCTTCTGGCAGCGGGACGCGGTGGGGCGCGTCCAAGCCACCTTCCCCCAGGTGCCGGCCGCCAACGACTTCTACCGGGCGTCCATGCGCCTGCTCGACGTCATCGCTGTCGAGGTGACCGCGCGCGTCCAGCGCGGTTCGCTGGCGTACTACCTCTCCACGATCCTCACCGTGCTCGTCGTCGCCGTCGGGGGGACGCTGATGATGATGCCCGCCTGGCCCCAGGACCTGGTCTGGTTCGACACGGTGGCCCAGGTCGCCGTGGGGCTCGTCATCGTCGTGGCGGCCGTGACCCTGATCGGGGTGCGCGGGCGTGTCCGAGCGGTCATCACGGTGGGGGTGACCGGCTACGGCACGGCCCTGCTCTTCCTGGTGCATGGTGCTCCCGACCTGGCGCTGACCCAAGTGCTGGTCGAGACGGCGTCCCTGTTGGTCTTCCTCCTCGTCCTGCGCACCCTGCCCAAGTACTTCACGGACCGGCCACTGCACTCCTCCCGCTGGCCGCGGATGCTGTTGGCGGTCGCTGTCGGCGCCACCGCCAGCGCCTCGGTCCTGGTGGCAGCGGCGTCGCGGACGGCCCAGCGGGCGTCGGCGGGGCTGGAGACGGCGGCCTACGAGTTCGGCTACGGCAAGAACATCGTCAACGTCATCCTGGTCGACACCCGCGCGTGGGACACCCTCGGCGAGATCTCGGTGCTCGTCATTGCCGCGACCGGGGTGGCGAGCCTCATCTTCCTGCGCTCCCGTGTGCAGCAGCGCCGCACGCGCCGCGTCGAGGCCAGCACGAGCAGCGGGGCGTGGCTGCGCACGACGGGCAGCCTCCACCCCGCGGCGCGGTCGCTCGTGTTCGAGGTCACGACCCGCCTGCTGTTCGGCCTGATGGTCGTCGTCTCGGTCTACCTGCTGATCGCAGGGCACAACCTGCCGGGCGGCGGGTTCGCCGGCGGCCTCGTCGCCGGCCTGGCCCTCGTCGTCCGATACCTCGCTGCGGGAGGACGTGAGTTGGAGGAGGCGGCCCCCATCGACGCGGGCCGTGTGCTCGGCGCCGGCCTGTTCGTCGCCGTCGGCAGCGCCTTGGTTCCGTGGGCCTTCGGCGGACGGATCTTCCAGAGCTACGACATCCACGTGACGATTCCCGGGCTGGACGCCGTCCCCACCCCGTGGGGGGTGGTCAACGCGTTCGGAGACCTCCACCTCGTCAGCTCGACCGTGTTCGACATCGGCGTCTACCTCGTGGTCCTCGGCATGATGCTCGACCTCGTCCGCAGCGTCGGGGCCGGCATCGACGTGCAGGCCGAGGAGGAGCGGACGCCCCTGCCGCGACCCGAGTCGACCACGGCGGTCCCGGCCAGCGCCCGGCGCGGGGGGAGGCGTCCATGACCGGCAACCTCACCCTTGCGATCGTGGCGAGTGTCCTGATCGCAGCGGGCGTCTACCTGCTCACCGAGCGGTCGCTGACCCGCATCCTCGTCGGGGTCATCGTGATGAGCAACGGGGTCAACCTCCTCTTCCTGATCGCGGCGGGCCCGGCGGCGTCACCACCCATCATCGGACTCTTCGATGCGGCGGACATGTCCGATCCGCTGCCCCAGGCGATGGTGCTGACCGCGATCGTGATCACGATGGCCGTCTCCGCGTTCGTCGTGACCATGGCGTACCGCAGCTTCCAGCTGCACGGCCACGACGAGGTGTCGGACGACATCGAGGACCGCCGCATCCGCGACCTGGCCGAGCGGGACGACGTGTCCGACAGCTTCGAGGACATCCGCTTCAGTGACACGGGTGAGGATCGGGTGAGCGAATGAACAACCTCCTCACGATCCCGGTGCTGCTGCCGATGCTCGGTGCCGCGCTCACGCTCATCCTCGGACGGCGTCCGCGCGCGCAGCGCCTCGTGTCGATCCTCGTCCTCGTGGGCGTCGTGGCGGCCGCCGCGACGCTGGCCTGGGAGGCGCACACCTACGGCGTCCAGAGCCTGTGGGTCGGGGCTTGGCCCGAGGGCTTCGGCATCGCGCTGGTGGCCGACCGGCTCTCGGCCATCATGCTCACCGTCGCGGGCCTCGTCACCCTGGCGGTCCTCTTCTTCTCGGCCGGGCAGGAGGAGGACGAGGTCCGCAAGGAGACGCCCGTCTCGATCTTCCACCCCACCTTCCTGCTGATGTGCGCGGGCGTGTCGAACGCCTTCCTGGCCGGCGACCTGTTCAACCTCTTCGTCGGCTTCGAGATCCTGCTCTTCGCCTCGTACGTCCTCCTGACCATGGGCGGGACCGCCTCGCGCATCCGTGCGGGCTCGATCTACGTGGTGGTCAACCTGCTCAGCTCGAGCCTCTTCCTGATCGCGCTGGCGACCACCTATGCCGCCGTGGGGACCGTCAACATGGCACAGGTCGCCCAGCGGATCCCGGACCTTCCCGACGGCGTCCAGGGCGTCATCCAGTTCATGTTGCTGGTGGTCTTCGCCATCAAGGCCGCCGTCTTCCCGCTGTCGGCATGGCTTCCCGACTCGTACCCGACCGCCCCCGCTCCGGTCACCGCCGTGTTCGCCGGACTGCTCACCAAGGTCGGCGTCTACGCCATCATGCGCACCCAGACGCTGCTGTTCCCCCACCGTCCGCTCACGGAACTGCTCCTGGTGATCGCCCTGGTGACGATGCTCGTCGGGATCCTGGGCGCGATCGCGCAGGCCGACCTCAAGCGTCTGCTGTCGTTCACGCTGGTCAGCCACATCGGCTACATGGTGATGGGCATCGCCCTGGCCAGTGTCGAGGGCCTCTCGGCCGCCATCTACTACACGGCCCACCACATCACCATCCAGGCGACGCTCTTCCTCGTGGCGGGGCTCGTACAACGGGTCGGGAGCAGCAGCAACATCGACAGGCTGGGTGGCCTGATGACGACGTCTCCGCTCCTGGCGACGCTGTTCATCGTCCCGGGCATGAACCTCGCGGGCATCCCGCCGTTCTCCGGCTTCATCGGGAAGCTGGGACTGGTGCGGGCCGGCGTCGAGGCAGGCACTCCACTGGCGTGGGCGTTGGTCGCCGGCAGCGTCCTCACCAGCCTCCTGACGCTGTACGCGATCGCGAAGGTTTGGAACCGCGCCTTCTGGGGAACGCCCGTCACCTACACCGCCGAGGAGATCGAGGAGGAGGAGGACCTCCACGCCGGACGTCCGATGCCGGGGGTCATGGTCGGCGCGACCTTGGCGCTGATCGCCTTCAGCCTGTCGCTCACGTTCGTCGCCGGACCGTTCTACGCCTACGCGACCCAAGCGGCGCAGGCCCTGCTCGACGGGGCCTATGTCCGGGCCGTCCTGGGGGAGGTGGGGCCATGACGCCGACCGAGACAACGCCCGTGCGCTCGCGCCGTGTGAGGCGGCAGCCGCGGCAGGTCGCCGTGCTGGCCATCGTCTGGCTGGTGCTCGTGGGGGACATCAACCTGGTGACCGTCGTGGGCGGCATCCTGATCGCCGCGCTGGTCACGGTCGTCTTCCCGCTCCCGCCGATCGAATGGCGCGGCCGCGTGCGGCCGTGGGGCCTCCTCATCCTGGTGGCCCACCTGGTCAAGGACCTGGCGGTCGCGTCGGTCCGCCTCGCGGTCTTCGCCTTCGGCCGGAAGGTGCCGACGCCCGGCATCGTCCGGATCGAACTCCAGTCGGACAGCGACCTCTACCAGGTCAACACCGCTGAACTCGTGTCGGTCGTGCCGGGGACGATCGTGGTGGACGCCCGACGCCGCAGCCGCACGCTCTACCTGCACGTGTTCGACCTGCCGGACCCCGGACGTCGCACCGAGGTGGCGAGGGACACCCTCGCCATCGAGGCCCGGGTCGTCCGGGCGCTCGGCTCGCAGGAGGAGATCGAGGCGATCAAGCACCCTCAGGGGTCCGGCGGACCGCAACCGGGGGAGGTCGCATGACGGTCATCACGCAGGTCCTCGTCGCGGCGTCCGTGGTGCTGCTCGTCGTTGCCGCCCTGATGGCGCTGGCGAGGCTCGCCAAGGGGCCGACGGGTCTCGACCGTGGCGTCGCGTCCGACGTCCTCATCGCGGTCCTGATCGCCGGGATCGCGACTTACGCCATCGTCACCCGAACCGAGGTCGCCCTCATCGTGATCCTGGTGTTGTCGATGGTCGGCTTCACCAGCGCCGTCGGCCTGGCCCGCCTGATCACCGGCGCGTCCGCCCGTGAGCGACGCTTCATGGAGGCCGAGGCGCGCGCGGCCAACCTGGCTCGCGAACGTGCCGAACGCGAGCGTGCGGCCCGGGACGCGGACGACCGCGCGACACCGGAACGGGCCGGCACGGAGGAGGGGGCATGACCGAGTTCCTCGATCTGGTGGGGGCGCTGCTCCTGTTCGCCGGCGCCGTGTTCTGCCTCGCTGCGGCCGTGGGAGTACTGCGGTTCCCCGACGTCCTGACCAGGCTGCACGCGGCCACCAAGCCGCAGGTCTTCGGGCTGATGCTGATCCTCACGGGCGTCTCGCTCACTCTGCGCACCTGGCACGTCGTGGTCCTGGCCCTGCTCACGATCGGGTTCCAGATCCTGACCGCACCGGTCTCGGGGCACATGATCGCGCGTACCGCCTACCGCACGGACCAGTGGGACGACGAGCACGCCTCCATCGACGAGTTGGCCGACGACCTGGAGGCGGCCGGCTTCCGCAACGTCGCGGACGAGGGCGCGGCCTCCCCGGGGCCGGACCACCTCGCCTGAGGTGTCGTGGGCGATGGCGTCCGACTCGTTTACCATGGGGAGCGCCATGACTGTTGACGCGCACACCAGCCCCGACTCGCTGTTCACCCGGCTCGAGCCGCTGCTCGCCCGCGTGGGCAAGCCGATCCAGTACGTCGGCGGCGAGGTCAACTCCATCACCAAGGAGTGGGACGACACCGAGGTTCGCTGGGCCCTCATGTACCCCGACGCCTACGAGGTCGGCCAGCCCAACCAGGGCATCGCGATCCTGTACGAGATCCTGAACGAGCGCGACTGGATCCTGGCCGAGCGCACCTACTCCATCTGGCCCGACCTGGCCGCGTTGATGCGCGCCGCCGGCGTCCCCCAGTTCACGCTCGACAACCACCGCGCGGTGCGCGCCTTCGACGTGCTGGGCATCTCGTTCTCGACCGAGTTGGGCTACACCAACATGCTGTCGGCCCTCGACCTGGCCGGCATGCCCCTGCACGCCGCGGACCGACGCGAGGACGACCCGCTGGTCATCATCGGCGGCCACGCCTCCTTCAACCCCGAGCCCGTCGCGGACTTCATCGACGCCGCCGTGATCGGCGACGGCGAGGAGGCGTCCCTGCGCGTCAGCGAGATCGTCCGCGAGTGGAAGGCCGGGGGCCGTGAGGGCGGACGCGAGGGCCTGCTGTTGCGCCTGGCGTCCGACGGAGTGGCCTACGTGCCGCGCTTCTACGACGTGACCTACCTGCCGGACGGCCGGATCCAGCGCGTGGCGCCGAATCGCCCCGGCGTCCCGTTCAGCGTTGCGAAGCACACGTTGATGGACCTCGACGCGTGGCCCTACCCGAAGGCGCCGATCGTCCCCATCGCCGAGACGGTCCACGAGCGCTACTCGGTGGAGATCTTCCGGGGCTGCACGCGCGGCTGCCGGTTCTGCCAGGCGGGCATGATCACCCGCCCGGTCCGGGAGCGGAACATCGAGACCATCGGCACCATGGTCGCCGGGGGCCTCGAGGCCACCGGCCTGGAGGAGGTCGGCCTGCTGTCGCTGTCGTCGGCCGACCACTCCGAGATCGCTGACGTCACCAAGGAACTGGCCGACCGGTACGACGGCACGAACGTGTCCCTGTCGCTGCCGTCGACCCGCGTGGACGCCTTCAACATCGACCTGGCCAACGAACTGTCCCGCAACGGACGCCGCTCCGGGCTGACCTTCGCGCCGGAGGGCGGGTCGGAGCGCATGCGCAAGGTGATCAACAAGATGGTCACCGAGGACGACCTGATCCAGACGGTCGCCACCGCGTTCGGCAACGGCTGGCGCAACGTGAAGCTGTACTTCATGTGCGGCCTGCCGACCGAGACCGACGAGGACGTCCTCGCCATCGCCGACATGGCCGCCCGCGTCATCGAGACCGGACGCCAGGCCGCCGGCACGCGCGACATCCGCTGCACCGTCTCGATCGGCGGGTTCGTGCCCAAGCCGCACACCCCCTTCCAGTGGGCCGCCCAGGCGTCGGCCGAGACCATCGACCAGCGGCTTTTCGCGCTGCGCGACAAGATTCGCGCGGACAAGAAGTACGGTCGTGCGATCGGCATGCGCTACCACGACGGACGCCCCGGCATCATCGAGGGCCTGCTCTCGCGCGGTGACCGGCGTGTGGGCGCGGTCATCGAGGAGGCGTGGCGCCGGGGAGCCCAGTTCGACGGCTGGAGTGAGCACTTCAGCTACGACCGCTGGGTCACCGCCTGTGAGACCGCCCTCGCCGGGAGCGGCGTGGACCTGGATTGGTACACCACGCGCGAGCGCGACTACGCCGAGGTGCTGCCGTGGGACCACCTGGACTCCGGCCTCGACCGTGACTGGTTGTGGGAGGACTGGCAGGACGCCCTCGACGAGCAGCCCGTCGAGGACTGCCGCTGGACGCCGTGCTACGACTGCGGCGTGTGCCCCCAGATGGACACCGAGATCCAGATCGGTCCGACCGGCAAGCACCTGCTGGCGATCACGCCCGTGACCACTGAACGACGCGAAGAAAGAACTGTCCTCCGAGGGCTACCCCAGGGGGGTATTGAGGACTACGCTGTGTAGTAGGAGGTGTCGCGCCATGCGACACCCCACCTACAAGGAGGTCTGGGTATGTCCAGTTCCGTGCGTTCCGCCGAGGCCAACCGGGCGGTGCATGACGGAATCACATTCCAGGAAGACATCATCTCGTCACCCCTGGTCCGCAAGCTCCTGGCGGTCGCCAGGATCATCATCGGCCTGTTCTTCATGTGGCCGTTCCTCGACAAGCTGTTCGGCTTGGGCTTCTCGACCCCTGTGGGCAAGGGCTGGCTGGCCGGCGCCGCGCCGGCGCAGGGCTTCATCGGCCGCATCGAGAACCCGATGGGTGCCATCCTCAAGCCCCTGTTCGGCAACCCCTTCGGCGACGTGCTGTTCATGTTCGCGCTGTTCGGCATCGGCATCGCGATGATCATGGGGGCCGGTCTCCGCATCGCCGCCATCGGCGGGACGATCCTCGTCGCGCTCATGTGGCTGAGCGAGCTGCCGTTCGCCCAGACCGCGATGGTGGATGGGACGCTCGTCCGTGGGGCGACCAACCCGATCCTCGACGACCACTGGCTGGAAGCGCTCCTGTTGCTGATCAGCGCCGCCACGCTGTCCGGTGACACCTGGGGTGTCGGCAAGCTCTGGTCCCGCATCACCAACGGCAACAAGTTCCTCCGCTGACCCTCGAGACCACGAAGGGCCGCCCCGCCTGCGGGGCGGCCCTTCCGCGTCCGCCTGCTTGTGTAGGTTGGTTGGTCATCACGCGTCGATTCCGAGGAGCTCCGATGGCATCCGACACCACACCGTGGACCCGCGACCCGCGCGAGGCACTCCGCGCCGATCCGCATTTCGACCTGGCAGCCCTCGACCGCAATGGTCAGCCGGGCTGGGAGGGTGACAAGCAGGACGGCAAGGCGTTCCTGGTGCACCGCGGCAAGCAGATGTCCGAGCTGCAGGAACGGCTCTTCGCCGAGGGACGCGAGGGCGGATCCCGATCGATCCTGCTGGTGCTGCAGGGGCTCGACACGGCAGGCAAGGGCGGCATCGTGCGGCACGTCATGGGCATGGTCGACCCCCAAGGTGTCGAGACGGCCTCCTTCGGCGTCCCGACGCCGGAGGAGCGGGCGCACCACTTCCTGTGGCGGATCGAACGCGAGTTGCCGCCCGCCGGGCACATCGGGGTGTTCGACCGCAGCCACTACGAGGACGTGCTGGTCGTGCGGGTCGACAACCTGGTCCCCGAGAAGGTCTGGCGCCCCCGCTACGAGGAGATCAACGCCTGGGAGAAGCGACGTGTTGACGCCGGCACCACCATCATCAAGGTCGCGCTCATGGTCTCCTGGGACGAGCAGGGAGACCGCCTGCGTAAGCGGCTGGACCGACCCGACAAGCACTGGAAGTTCAACCCGGGCGACATCGAGACCCGGGGCAAGTGGCCGGCGTTCCAGGAGGCCTACGCCGACGTCTTCCGGTTCACCTCGACTGAGCACGCGCCGTGGTACGTGATCCCCGCCGACAAGAAGTGGTACAGCCGCCTGGCCATCACCGAGATCCTCACCCGGACGCTGGAGGACCTCAACCCGAAGTGGCCGGTGGCCGACTTCGACGTGGAGGAGATGAGGCGGAAACTCGACGCACTCGACAAGGGCCACCGGGGAAGAAGCTGACGTACACGGCGACGCCGCCCTCCCCGAGCGGGGAGGGCGGCGTCCTCACGGGTTCCGGGCAGCTCAGATGAGGCCGAGCTCCTTGACCGCGGCCTGCTCGTCGAGCAACTCCGCCACGGAGGCGTCGATCTTGGCGCGGGAGAAGTCGTTGATCTCCAGGCCCTGGACGATCTCGTACCGGCCGTCCTTCACCACGCACGGGAAGGACGAGATGATGCCCTCCGCCACGCCGTAGGAGCCGTCCGACGGAACGGCCATGGAGACCCAGTCACCGTCCGGCGTGCCGAGGACCCAGTCGCGCATGTGCTCGATGGTCGCGTTCGCGGCCGAGGCGGCCGAGGACGACCCGCGGGCCGCGATGATGGCGGCGCCGCGCTTGGCGACGGTCGGGATGAACTCGTTCTCCAGCCAGGCCTGGTCGTTGACGAGCTCCGCGGCGGACTTGCCGTTGACCTCGGCGTTGAAGAGGTCAGGGTACTGGGTGGCGGAGTGGTTGCCCCAGATCGTCATCTTCTTGATCTCGGTCACGGGCACGCCGAGCTTGGCGGCCAGCTGCGAGATCGCGCGGTTGTGGTCGAGGCGGGTGAGGGCGTTGAAGCGCTCGGCCGGGATGTCGGGGGCGTTGCTCTTGGCGATCAGCGCGTTGGTGTTGGCCGGGTTGCCGGTCACGAGGACCTTGATGTCGTCGGCGGCCACGTCGTTGAGGGCCTTGCCCTGCGCGGTGAAGATCGCGCCGTTGGCAGACAGCAGGTCGCCGCGCTCCATGCCCGCCGTGCGGGGGCGGGCGCCGACCAGCATGGCGAGGTTCGCGCCCTCGAAGACCTGGTTCGGGTCGTCGCCGATCTGGACGCCGGCGAGCGTCGGGAACGCGCAGTCGTCGAGCTCCATGACGACACCCTCGAGCGCCTTGAGGGCGGGGGTGATCTCCAGCAGGCGGAGTTCGACCGGGGTGTCCGGGCCCAGAAGCGCACCGCTGGCGATGCGGAACAGCAGGCTGTATCCGATCTGGCCTGCGGCGCCGGTGACGGCTACCTTGACGGGGGCATTGCTCATGATTCCTCCACTTTGAGACGGCGTCGGGGCTGACCCTGTGCAGGTCCGAACCTAGCACCAGGGATGGGCCCACTACACCTCGGGTCGACCTGTTCACCGGCCGTCGCGCGAGCGGCTCTAGGTGTACTGGGCCACGACGTTCATGACAGGCGGCTGGTCGGGGGTAGTCCTCCGAGTGCGCTGTGGCGTCTTTGAGTGTTGTAGGTCTCCAGCCAGGGGTCAAGGGCGTCGCGGCGGGCCTGGTTGCTGGTGAACACGTGGCGGTAGGCCCACTCGGTGGTCAGGGTGCGGTTGAAGCGTTCGACCTTGCCGTTCTGCCAGGGGCAGTGGGGTTTGATGAACTTCTGCTTCGCGCCAATGGTCTCGACCGCGTCGATGAACGCTCGACCATGTCGGTAGGCGAACGCGTTGTCGGTCATCACTCGCTCGATGCTGGTGATGCCGTGGGTGGCGAAGTAGGCCGCGGCTCGCAGCAGGAAGCCGGCGCAGGTGTCGACGCGTTCATCGTCGTGGATCTCGCTGTAGGCCAGGCGGGAGTGGTCATCGACCATCGAGTGGACGTAGTCGTAGCCGATCTTGGGCCGCTTGTTCTTGGCGACGATGGTGTCGGAGCGTCCGTGGGCCCGCCAGCCGCCACCGTCGGGGATCTTGCCCAGCTTCTTGACATCCACGTGCACCAGTTCGCCGGGACGTTCGCGTTCGTAGCGGACCGCGGTCTGCTTCGAGGTGCGGATCACCTGGCCGGTCATCGGGTCCAGGCAGGTCAGGGGCGGCATGCCCCGTCGGTGCAGGATCCGGGTCACGGTCCGCGGCGCGAGCCCGAGTTCGGCCGCGATCCAGTCAGGGCCGCGTCGGTGCTCCTGACGGGCGGCCACCACCAGGTCCTCCACCGTGGCTGGTGTCGCGGTCGGGCACGCGTGAGGACGGCTGGACCGGTCATGCAGACCGGCCTCGCCCTCGGCGTCCCAGCGTGCCAGCCAGCGGTGAGCACACTGACGTGAAATCCCCATCGCCTTCGCTGCATGGGCGACCGGCCAGTGCTGGTATCGGACCCGATCGACCAGCAGCTTGCGGCCATGAAAGTTGAGGCGGGCGTTACGGTGGGACACGAGGACCTCCGGGTGTGAGATGTGACCTTCGACAAGCCACACCCCACCCGGGGGTCCTCCCTCACGTCAATACCGACGCGCTGTCACCAACCTCTTGGC
>NZ_JCAKNE010000029.1:0-60729 GCF_059515965.1 Propioniciclava sp. LT432
TGGATATTGCGCTTGCTGAGGGCCGGTGTTCCGCTGGGGGGTGAGCCAGTGTTCCGGGGATCGGTGGGCCACGTCGACGGGATGGGTTGCCATGGTGCTGGGGCGGCCGCTTGGGCCGCCCCAGCGCTGTGGTTACTGCAGGTGAGTGAAGTGTTTGCGCAGGGAGTCGTCACAGTCCAGGACGGTGGCGTGCGCGTTGGTGGTGATCCGGTCGACGATGGCGTCGGCGAGGATCTTCTCTTCCATCCGGTCGTGCCACTGGCCCGGTGGTAGCTGGGAGCAGTAGATCGTGGAGGCGGTCTTGTGTCGTCGGTCGATCAGGGTGTGCAACTGCTGGACCTGGACCCGGGTGGGCGGGGTGAGGAACCAGTCATCGATGATCAACAACTCGACGTTGACCAGGGTGTCGAGGCAGCGCTTCTTGTCCCCGGTCCGTTCGGCGATGGTGATCCGGTCGAACAGTTCCCCGGCGGGCAGGTAGAGCACCTTGCGGTACTGCTGGCAGGCCTTGTTCCCCAGCGCGCAGGCGACGTAGGTCTTCCCCGCGCCGGTGGGTCCTTGCAGGATGACGTCTTGGTGCTTGACCAGGTAGGCGCCGACCGCGAGCCGGTGGATCAGCTCGAGGTCCATGCTGCGGCCGGGCATGGCTTTCAGGTCGGTCAGGTCGGCGGCGGGTTGGGCGAGGCAGGCTTGGCGGCGGAGCCGGTGCAGCTTGCTGTCGCGGCGTCTCTCGTATTCCCAGTCGACGGCCTGTTTGACCAACTCTGGACCGGTCAGGGTGGCGGCGGTCGTGGTGTCGGCGAGGTTCTCGAAGTACTCGGCCATCCCGGACAATCGCATCGTCTTCAAGCGGGTGAGGGTTTCCACATCGATCATGCTCGGCTCCCGTAGTAGTCGCTGCCGCGGACATAGCCGGCGTCGCCCAGGGAGGGGGCCGGCGGGGCTTGGGTGGGTGGGGTCCAGCCGGTCCACAGCTTCTTGATGAGCGTGTAGGAGGGGGCGGGGGTGGCCGCCAACGCCCGCGTGCAGGTGTCCTCCAGGCGGGCCATGCCGCCGGGCTTGGTGGCCAGCGACATCACCCCCAGACAGGACCGGTAGGACTGCTCGACGATCTGGCGGGACGCCAGGATCGCCCCGATCGCCGCTTGGGTGTTCGGGCCCACCGTGGCGGCCCACTGCTCGAATCGTTCCGGCGTCCAGTCGACCAGTCGGCTGCGGTGGGTGGCGGGCATGTGGGCCGGCAGGGTCGCATACCGGCCCGACACCCCTTGGAAGCGGGGGTGGGACGCGACCCGCTCGATCCCGTCGAAGACCTCCACGATGCTCGTGGTGAGGCGCACATCCAGGGATTGGCCGATCAACCGGGAAGGGACGGAGTAGAAGTTCTTGTCGACCTGGACGTGGTAGTTCGGGCCGACCTTGGCCTTGCGGAGCTCGGCCAACTCGAACCGGACCGGCGGCAGCGGTTGCAACAGTGGCTTCTCGTCGCGTTCGAACACGATCTGCCGGGAGTCCTCCCGCTTCTGGAACGGACGCGCGTTGATGGCAGCGACTTCGGCGAAGATGGCCTCGTTCAACTCGGCCAACCCGACGAACTGCCGATTGCGGAGCACCGCCGCGACCTGCCCCGCGACGAACCGGACGCTCCCTTCGACCACTGCCTTGTCGCGGGGACGTTTCACCCTGGCCGGGATGACCGCGGTGCCGTAATGCTCGGCCAACCGGGCATAGGCGGGGTTCAACGCCGGCTCGTAGCGGTCCGACCGGGACACCCCGGTCCGCAGGTTGTCCGGCACCAGGAGCCGGGCAGCACCCCCGAAATCCTCCAGGGCGTGCACGTGCGCGTCGATCCACGACCCGAGCGTCATGTCCGGGAACGCCTCCACATACGTGTAGGCCGAATACGACAGTGCGGCCACGAACACCCACCCCTGTCGTGGTTCGCCGGTCAGCGGGTCGGCGTAGGCCATCGGGTCCCCGGCCCAGTCGACCTCGATCGACTCGCCCGGGTTGCGCTGGATCCGCATCGACGCGCCGGTGGCCTTCGCCCACCGCCGGTACTGTTCGTTGAAGAACGAGTACTGGTAGGGCACCTCGCCGGTGGCGCGGCAGTTGGCCACGTACTCGTTCCACAACACCAGCAGCGTCACCGACGGCCGTCCCAGCTCCCGGTGCACGTGCTCGAAGTCTGGTGTGGCCCGGTCCGAGTCCGGCTTGGCCGGTTCGGGCAGCAACAGCCGGCGGACCTCGTCAGCCCCGAGGTCCGTCACCTGCTCGAACCCGACCCCCGCCGAGTCCGCCGCAGTGAACACCGCCGCCACCGTGTTACGGGAACACCCCAACACGTCCGCGATCCCACGCTGACTGACCCCCTCAGCTCGCAGCCGAAGGATCTGTTTGTAGTCGACCATGAAGGCGACTTCCTCTCGTCACGCCGTACCCCAACGGCACGGCGCGACGAACGTCCCACACGAAAACCCGAGCGCCGCCACGGTCCACCGCGCCCCGTCGCCGTGGCTCACCGCCCACCGGACCACTGGCTCACCCCACAACGGAACACCGGCCCTCACCGAGCGCAATATGCAGGTTCCACCGGTACTCGTTCAACAACAGCTTGCTGATCATGGCCCAGGCCCCGCACGCCACCCTGGTGGCTGGGTATCGGGCGTGGCAGGCCAAGGGCCGGCAGGTGCGCCGCGGGGAGACCGGCATCCAAGTGTTTGGCCCGGTGACCAAACGGCTGCCGAAGGAGGACGCGTCGGGTGGGCCGGTGCTGGGGCCGGACGGGAAGCCGGAGCTGGCGATTCGGGTGGTGGGGGTGCGCCCGTTGTCGGTGTTCGACGTCTCCCAGACAGACGGGGAACCGCTCCCGGAGGTCCCGCGGGCGCGCTTGCTGGCGGGGGATGCGCCGGTCGGCTTGTGGGAGGCGTTGAGGACGGGCGTGGAGGCTGAGGGGTTCTCCGTGTCGCGTGGCGATTGTGGGGGAGCCAATGGGCTGACGATCTTCGACGCCCGGCAGGTTCGGGTGCGCGCCGATGTCGATGATGCGCAGGCGGTGAAGACGCTGGCGCATGAGTGGGCCCACGTGGTGTTGCACCGCCCCGGGGAACGGGACCCGTTCGCCTGCCGTGGTGTGGTCGAGGTGGAGGCTGAGTCGGTCGCCTACCTGGTGATGGGCGCGCACAGTTTGGATGCGTCGCAGTACACGTTCAACTATGTCGCCGGATGGGCGCAGGAGGCTGCTCGACCTGAGGGGCCGACTGTTTCCGAGGTCCTGCGCCAGACCGCGGACCGGGTGGTCCGCGCTGCCCGCACCATCTTGGATCGCACCTTGCCCGATCCGGTCGACCCGAACGACCCGACCCAGGCGAGCCCGGTCGTCGCGGCTGGCCCGGTAGCCGCTGAGGCTCCCGTGCCTGCGTGGGAGCTGGTGTCACCACGTCCCCCGGTGACCCTGGCGGGGCCCTCGAGAGTGCCGATCCGGCTGGCTGCCCCGGTTGCCTCTGCCGGCTGGGGGGACGTGGGGGGACGTGGCATTGTCTAGGGGTTTCGTCCTGGTTGTGGACAACGAAATGGGGGTTGTGGGTAACCCGGGGGGACACCCCGTGGGACGTCGGTTCGGGAGCTTCCTTGGTGTCAACCAACGGAAGGAGATCTCGATGAGCATCAGCGAGCAACTCGGATTCGATGAGCAGGATCCCGGCCAGATCATCGCCCGCGCCTGGCCGACGTGGGCCGAGCTGGAACCCGACCTGGCCCAAGTCCCCGACCCGACCGCGTTACAGGCGTGGGTCGAGCTCGACCGGCTGCGGGCCTGCGACCGGGCTTGGAGCGCGGCCAACCGGGTGCTCCAGGGGCTGGCCCGCTTGGCCGCGGAGGATGGCGGTGATGACCGGGAGGCCGGCCTGGTGTTGGCCTGGCTGATGCTGCCAGCCGCCATCGCGGTGGCCCGCCAGAGGCGCGGTTCATCGCGGAGTACAAGGAGAAGTTCTTCAACCCCTACCAGGCCGCCGACGTCGGCCAGATCGACGAGGTCATCGAGCCTCGCGAGACCCGTCCGCGTCTGATCCGCTCCCTGGAGGTGCTGCGGACCAAGGTCACGCAGACCATCCCCAAGAAGCACGGCCTCTTCCCGGTGTAAGGAGCGACGCCATGAACCTGCCCACGATGGATGACATCGGCTGGGGCCTGATGATGATGG
This sequence comes from Propioniciclava sp. LT432, assembly GCF_059515965.1. NCBI lineage: Bacteria > Bacillati > Actinomycetota > Actinomycetes > Propionibacteriales > Propionibacteriaceae > Propioniciclava > Propioniciclava sp. LT432. The sequence goes on from NZ_JCAKNE010000029.1 coordinate 4,202, forward strand.
TCATCGGCATGGGGGTCGTGTTCCTCCTGCTGCTCGCCCTCATGGCGGTCCTCATGCTGATCGGGCGCACGGACAACCCGCCGACGCCCAAGCCCAACACCAAGGCCCGGGCGTCCGACCCCGACCTGCAGATGGTCACGGTCCTGCCCGGTGCGGAGGACGCGACCGGGCCCGCCGAGGTCGTACCGGTCACGCCGACCGTCCGGATCATCGGCGACGGCCTCGACGAGAACCAGTTCGCGGCGATTCTGGTCGCCGTCGTCCAGCACGCGGAGATCCGCCGCCGCTCCGCCGGCCCCGAAACCCGTGCCCACGCGCCCGGCAGCCAGCTCTTCGCGAGTCGCTGGCTGGCCGTCGGCCGGGGCCACCAGACCAACCCGTTCGTCCGGAGGTAGGACATGCGCCGTTACACGATCAGCGTCAACGACACGACCAAGGTGGTGGATGTCGAGGTTGTCGGCGCCAACCTGTTCCGCGTCCAGATCGACGGACGCCTCGTCGACGTCACGCTCGACGACCACCGCGACCTGGGCCACGGGGCCATCACCCCCGCGGTCATCCCCCAGCCCGCGGCCACCCGCCATGCGCCGGCCACCGCCTCGGCCGCCCCCGCCGCACCGACGGCACCCGCAGCACCCGCACCCGCGGCGTCCGCACCGAGAGCCGTCACGGCGGCCCCCGCCGGCGGGGGAGTGGCCCGCGACAAGATGACCGCACCCATGCCCGGCGTGATCCTGACGGTCGACACGACCGTCGGGGCGGCGGTCAAGCGCGGGGACTCGCTGCTGGTCCTCGAGGCGATGAAGATGAAGAACGAGCTGAAGGCCCCCCGGGACGGTGTGGTCGCCGAGATCTACGTCGCACCCAACCAACAGGTGAAGTTCGGCGAGACCTTGGTGAGGTTCGAGGCCTGAGATGAGTCCGGACACACTGCACTACCTGCTGCAGGGGCTGACCAGCGTCACCTGGCAGAGCCTGGTGATGATCGCGATCGGCCTGTTGCTGATCTGGCTCGCCATCAAGAAGGAGTACGAGCCCCTGCTCCTGCTGCCCATCGGCGCGGGCGCGATCCTGGCCAACCTGCCGCTGTCGCCCCTGGTCGGGGAGCACGGCATGCTCAAGGCCCTCTACGACATGGGCGTGGGCAACGAGATGTTCCCGCTGCTGATCTTCATCGGGATCGGCGCCATGACCGACTTCGGCCCCCTGCTGGAGAACCCGAAGATGGTGCTGCTGGGCGCGGCCGGCCAGTTCGGCATCTTCCTGACCCTGCTGCTGGCGCTGTTCCTGGGATTCAGCCACGAGCAGGCGGCCTCGATCGGCATCATCGGCGCGATCGACGGACCGACCTCGATCTACGTGTCGAACAAGCTCGCGCCCGAGTTGGTCGCCCCCATCACCGTGGCGGCGTACTCGTACATGAGCCTCGTGCCGATCATCATGCCGCCGATCATGCGCGCCATGACGACCGCCAAGGAACGCGCCATCGTCATGCCGTACACCTCGCGGGAGATCTCGCAGCGCACGCGCATCCTGTTCCCGATCATCGTGACCATCGTCGTCGGCACCCTGGTGCCGTTCGCGACGCCCCTGATCGGCATGCTGATGCTGGGCAACCTGATGCGCGAGTCGAAGGTCGTCGAGCGGCTGGTGGGGGCGTCGAGCAACGAACTCGCGAACGTCGTCACCCTGTTCCTGGGCCTGGCGATCGGTTCGACGATGATGGGGGAGAGCTTCCTCAACCTGCAGACCCTGATGATCCTGGTGCTGGGCCTGATCGCCTTCTGCCTCGACACCATCATGGGCGTCTCGTTCGGCAAACTCATGAACCTCTTCTCGAAGGGCAAGTTCAACCCGCTGATCGGCGCCGCCGGCATCTCGGCGTTCCCGATGGCGGCACGGGTCGTCCAGCGCGAGGCGCAGCGGGAGAACTTCGACAACTTCCTGCTGATGCACGCCATGGGCGCCAACGCAGCCGGACAGGTCGCCTCCGTGGTGGCCGGTGGTGTGCTGTTGGCGCTGATGGGCGCGAGTTAGGTCGGACGCCGGGGCTCAGCGCGTCAGCGTGAGGCCGCGCTCGGTGCGCAACAAGAGGTGCAGGACGTGGGGTTCGGTCGGGTTCTGACCGGGCCCCACGAGCCGGTTGAGGTGCATGTGCAGCAGGCTCGGCCACAGGTCGTCCAGCCGGCCGGCCAGCGAGCCCGAGGCGTCCGCCCCCCGCAACGCCGCGCCGAACGGGGCCATCGCACCGCGCAGGGCCGCCACCGCCTCGGCCAACGGGCCCGGCGGGGGTTCGGGGCCCAGCAGCGCCCGGAGCGTCGTCTTGCGGGCGCGGTAGTCCTCGCCGGCGGCACGCCCCACCGCCGGGTCCTCCAGCAGTGCCGTCTGCGCCTCGTAGAAGCGCACGCGCTGGTCGGCGTCCAGCCCGAGCCCCGCCAGCAGGGCGGACGCCGAGGCCACGGCCACCGCGGTGCGCTCCACCCCGGGCAGGCCCAAGAGGCGCCGCACCGAGACGCTGTCCGCGTGGAAGACCTGCTCGCACACCGCGAGCCCCTCCAGTCCGCCGTAGCGCTCGACCTCGCGGTCGTAGGTGTCGACCACCAGGCGGGTGATCTGTCCCTGCTCCACCAGGTGCGTCGCGAACTCGTTGACCTGGGGCAGCAGGTGGCGCAGCAGCAGGTCGGGTTCGCCCTGCCACCGCACGCGCAGGTGCGGGTCGGGGTCGGAGTAGCGCAGGAAGAACCACCGCCGTGCCAGCCCCGAGTTCTCCGCCATGTCGAGGAGGTCGGCCAGGCCCGAGCCCAGCAGTTCCTCGTGCCGCTCGAACGGGGCGTAGAACTTCGCGAACAGCCAGTCGCTGCCCGGCAGGCGCAGCCGGTCCCGGACGCCCACGCGCGGCACCGCGGACGCCGCCGGGGCGCTCGCCGCCGGCTGGTTCTCCTCGGCGGGGCCACCCTCCGTCACCGCAGCCGTCGCACCCGCGGCCGTCGCACCCGGTGCCTGCGCCGGAGTCACAGCCGGCCGCCTCACCAGCGAGACCACGACCTCGGTCAGGTAGGCGCCGTCAGGACCCGGCAGCCAGGCGTGGTCGACGTCGGGCAGCGCCTCCTGCAGGCGCATCGTGCCGCCCGCGTTCCGGACCTCGCGCCGAAGCTGTTCGAGGTCGTTGGGCTCGCTGAGGTCCAGCAGCAGGCGGTTGTCCGCCGTGACGGCGTACACCCGGTCGGGGAGGCCCCAACGGCGGCGTGCCGACTCCAGCGCCGTCCCCACGGCCGCCTCGAGCGCGCGGCCCTCGAGGGGAGCCGACTGCGTCCAGGGCACCGTGAGCAGCCAGCGCGCGGGGGAGAGCACCGCCCGGCCGACCTGGACGCGGGGCAGCACGGGGAGCTTCTCCGCCTCGCCCCAGTCGAAGCCGGCGAACTCCGCGGCGAGCCCTTGGCCCACGGCGTCCAGGAACTGGCACACCGGCGGCGCACCGTGGTGGTTGAGCATGTGCCGCGCCGTGGGTCGCAGCCGGACGCCCAGGCTTCGCGACCGCACGTACAGCCGGGCGCCGTCGTGCCCGACGAGGAGGTCATGGAGGTCCACAGTCCGTTCCGCGCTGCCGTGGCCGCTCACGACGATCTCGACCGGTGACACGGTCGGCCGGATCACCACGTTGGTCGACCTCGCTGACGCGGGCAGGTAGACGACCTCGGCGGGCACCGCGTCCGGGTCGGCCTCCTGCTCGGCGCGGTTCAGCCAGTCGTAGCAGGCGTCCCCGACGCCGTCGAAGAGGTCGGCGAAGCGCCCGAGCCACCGTCCCGCCACGGACGCCCCGAGGTTCGGCCCGATCACCACGGTGAACTCGCCGCGGTCGACCGCGGCGGGGTCACTCGCCAGGACGAAGGCCGACACGTCCAACGAGAGCGGCGCGTCGGACGCCGTGGCCGGCGTCAGGGCCTTGCCGGAGGTCCCCGGCGGCCAGGTGGCGAGCGCGTCGATCGTCGCCCGGTCCAGTTCGACCACGCGTCGCTCGTCACGCAGGGCCTCCAGGGCCAGCGTCATCAACCGGTCGGCTCGGCGGGCCAGCGCGGCCGGGTCCGTGACCGAGGATCCGCCGTGCGTGTGGGGGAGGGGGCCCAACCCGCGCACGGGGTCGAACACCTCGGCCAGCGGCACCTCGCGGTCGCGTCCCCACCGGGCCAGGAACCGTCCGGCATAGCCGGCGAGGTCCCCCGCCAGGGCGGGGCCCGGGCCGAGGCGCAGCAGGGTCTCGACCGCCCGGGCGCACTCGAGGCCGACCTCCGCCGACAGCTCGCGTGCGGCCAGCTCCCGGGACAGGTCGGTCTGGAACGTCTCGGCGTGCTCGAACAGCGCGGTGGCCCGTTCCGCCACCCTCCCGAACGCCTCGCGCGCGGGGGCGGCGCCCGCGGCGTCCGCGTCGGCGATGGCGGCGAGCAGGCCGGTGAGGGGGTCGGAGAGCGGTTCGCCCAGCACGGCGGCCAGCCGCAGCGCGTCGGACCCGCTGGTGGCCTCGCGCCCGGTGAGTGCCGGCGCGAGGTCGCTGTGCAGCAGCCCCGCGACGCGCAACTGCTCCAGCAGGCCCTCCACCTGGGCGGTGCTGCCGCCGGTGGCCGTGGCCACGCGAGCGACCAGGTCACGGCGCGGGCACCAGGTCGCGGCCTCGGCGAGGGCGACGCGAGCAGGCTCGGTGGCCCGGACGGACCCGCCCGAGGAGGCCACGAACCGGTCGCCGGCCTCGTGAGCGAGGGGATCCGCGCGCCACCTGATCCGGTCGGCAACCTCCGGCCGGCCTTCCCACTGGGCGAGCAGCCCACGGAGCCAGGCCATGTCCGGACGCGTGCGGGTGCGGCGGCCGCCGTCGAGCCGCAGGTCGGTGGAGGTGGCCCACGTGGCCAGCGACACGGCCGCGAAGGCGCCGTACGGCGTGGGGCGCGTGCTCATCCGGATCAGGTACCGGGCCAGGCCCCGGTCGGTGCGGGCGGCGTCCTTGGCGTCGGCGGTGTCGCGGAGGGCGTCCGCGAGCAGGGTGGGGCTGCCGATGGCGAGCGCCCGGACGACCTCGGGATCGGCCAGCGCCCGTCGCGGATCGCGGGCCAGTGCGCGGCTGCCGGCTGGCAGGAGCGGCGTCCGGACCAGCGCCCACGGCGCCACCCGGTAGAGCGCGGTGCCCACCTCGGCGGTCGCCGGCTCGGGCGGTGTCAGGACAGTGCGAACATCCGGTCCCATGTGGGCTCCACCTCGCTCGAGGCGCTCAGGAGCGCCAGGCTGACACCGGACGCCCCGTCGAGCATGCCGGGTTGATCCACCAGGTTGCCGCCGGGTTCCACGTTGGCGATGCCCATCGGACGTTCGGGATCGTACGCCGCCAGGATCTGCTCCGTCAGCGCGGCGGCGGCGTCCGCGAACAGGGGCAGCCCGGTGTCGTGGCCGAACCTCAGGGTGATCTGCAGCAGCCCCGCGATCCCGTGGCAGAACGTGGGGGAGTCGATGCCGCGCGCCTCGGGTGGACGCCGGTACACGGCCTCCATGGCCTCGACGGCGAGGTCGCGCCAGTCGGGTCGGTCGAGGGCGTCACCGGCCAGGAAGAGGGCCCGGGCAGCGCCCGGAGTGCCGTAGCACCAGGCGTCCCGGCCCACGGCGTGCGGCGGCACCTCCGCGAGTCCCTCGGGGCCTTCGGTGAGCGTCACGACGGCGTCCCAGCCCGGCCCCGCGTCCCCCCGCGTCGCATGGGAGGCCAGCCAGTCGCCCAGCACCGTGCTGGCGGCCACGGCGGCCTCCCCGCCGAGGCCGTGCTTCACCGCCAGGGCCAGCGCGGCCAATGGCCCCGGGATGCCATGGGCCAGCCCGAGGTTGAGGTTGCCGTGCGGGTACCACGCGCGTTGCTCGTCGTCGTACAGGTACTCCGGCGGGGTGCGCCAGGCGGGCAGCTCGCCCCCATCATGGGCGAGGGCGACCAGCGCCTTCACCACGAACGGGGCGACCGGGGACGCCGCCCGCGCGCCGTCCGGGAGAGCGCAGAGCAGGACGCCGCTGAGCCCCGAGATCTGGTCGAAGGTGCTGACCGCGAGACCGTCCCAACCACGGATGGCGGCGGCCGTGGCGAGGGCGTCCTGCGCGATGGTCGCCTCCAGGGCCGGCAGGAGCGGCGCCAGGGTGCTGTCGGGCAGCCGTCGGGCGACGAACGCCGCCCCGGACGAGCCGCTCACCGTCCCCATCGCGGGGCGGTGGCCGCGCCGCAGCGCCGCGGCCGCCAGTTCGGCATGGACGCGCGCGGCCCCGTCCCAGCCGGCACCCGGCTCGACCGCGTCGAGGTGCGCGCAGAGCATCGACTGGCCCAAGTCGCCCTGGGCCACCCCCACGGGATCCCACCGCAGCGTGTTCGGGAACAGCGTCTGCTGCTGGCACAACGCGTTGGCGGCGCGGACGCGGTCGGGGTCGGTGCACCGGACGGCGAGGTCCAGCGCGACCGCGCGGGCCCGCAGGGCGAGGTCGTCCGGCAGCAGGGGTCGCCACGGGGCCGGACGCCGGAGGTCGGTGCCGGCGCCGTCCGGTCGGAGGTGTTGGCTCACGGGTGGGCTCCTCAGGGTGGTTCAGGCCTTCAGGAAACACCAACCGGGGTCGGTTCGGCAGGTGCCACACGTGTCCCGGCCACACGTCGCGCAGGTGTCGCAGGTGCCGCCGAAGGACGGGCAGCCGTAGTCGCAGGTCACACAGGTGGCGCCCCAGCACGTCTCGCACGTTGCGTCGTCGCATGTGGCGCACGTGAGGCCGTTGCACGTCGCGCACGTCTCCCCGCCCTGGGTGGGCCACGGGCCGAAGGTACCCCCACCGCCCGTGTCGCCCCCGGTGCGGCCGTTGCAGGGGTCGAAGTCCGACTCACCGAAGTGGTGGGTGACGCCCGGGCAGCGGGCGTCCCACGTGCGGGTGAACTGGGCCTTGACCTTGGCGTCCCGCGCCTCGAGCGCGAACTGGTCGGCGACGGCGACGCGGCGCACCCAGTCCGTGCTCGCATCCGGCGTGAGGGTCACGCGCGTGGCGTCGAGGCCCGGGAACGGTGGTTCCTCCGGCGGGATCGACTCGACCGCGACCACTTCGTCGAGGCGCACCTCGACGAAGTAGTCGAGCGCGGTCGTCAGGTAGAGCCGCCCTCGGCCGGGCCGGTCGCCCTCGCCCCACAGGCCGCTGAGGGTGAGCCCGGGACGCCCAGGGGTCATGGGCAGGCCAGCGTCGGGCACCTGATCGCCTGGCTGATGCACGTGCGAATGGTGTTGAAGCATTCGTTGAGGTTGCAGGTACGGCACGTGACCTGGTTGTTGCACGTCTGGCACGTGGCCTGGCCGCAGGTCTGGCACGTCGCCTGGAAGCACGTCTGGCAGGTGGCGTTGCCCCACGTGTGGCACGTCGCGACGTAGCAGGTGCGCTGCTGCGTCCAGCACCCCTGCCGCGTCCAACACCGGACCGTCCAGTAGCAGTCCTGGTCCACCGTGTCGGGCACGCACGTGATGCCGCGGCTCTCGAAGCCGGTCACGATGGTCGTGAGGTCGGTGCGTGTCAGGTCCCCCGGCAGGGTGCCTCCCGTGTCGACCGGCGTGAACCCGGCCAAGGATCCTCCCTCACGGGCGTCGACGGCGAAGGCGTCCTGCACGCCGCTCTGCGAGTGGACGTAGTCCACCCTGGCGTCCATCGTGAGGGTGACGCGGGTGGCGTCCAGGCCCACGAAGGGCGGCTCCTGGGCGCCGACGTCCTCGACCGCGAGGACGTCCGCGACCCGGAACTCCACGTAGTAGTCCAGGCGGGTGTTCAGGTAGAGGCGCCGGTAGCCGTCGCGGTCGCTGTCGCCGAGCAGGCCGGCGAGCTGGAACGACGGGGTCGGGGATTCGGCGGGGTTGTTGATCCGTGCGGCCACGAAGGGATCGGCGGGCCGGCCTTCGATGCCCTCGTCCTTGTCAGCCATGGCGTGTCCTCTCGGTTCAGCAGAGCCGCGTGTTGCACCAGCAGGTGTTGCAGTGGGTCTGCAACTCGGTCGCGCAACGGATCACGGTCTCGCAGATCGCCGGGACGCAGGTGACCCGGCAGGTGTTCGCGCACGTCCGTGCGCAGGTGGGGGCGCAGGTGGCCGCGCACGTGACGCAGGTCGCGCACGTCCGGAGGGTCACGCAGGCGTCGTTGCAGGTGCGGCACGTCGTGCCACGGCAGGTGTTGCAGGTGCGTTCGCCGCAGGTGCGGCACGTGTCACAGGTGGCCTGCTCGGTGATGCGGCAGGTCGCCGGCTTGCACACGGTCCAGCCGCTGGGGCACTCGTTGGCGGTCGGACACGCGAACTCGGTGGGGCAGTCGCCCCACGTCGGTCCGGGGCACTCGGCCTCCCAGGTTTCGGCGAAAAGTGGGGAGAAGGTGGCCTCGGGGCCCGCGGCGTCCAGCTGGAACGGGTCGGGGCCGGTGCGGCTGTGGACGTAGTCGACCCGCGCGTCGCGGACGAGGGTGACACGGGTGGCGTCGAGGCCGACGAAGGGTGGCTGGTCGGGGCCGACGTCCTCCACCGCCAGGACCTCCTCGGTCCGGAACTCGACGTAGTAGTCGAGGCGCGTGTTCAGGTACAGCCGGCGCCTTCCCGGCCTCTCGCTGTCGCCCAGCAGGCCGGTCAGGGTGAGCCCGGACACGGGGGGAGCTGAGGGATCGGGGACGCGCGCGCGTACGAACGGATCTTCCGGGCGTCCTGAGAATTCCGCGTTGTCGGCCATGGCCGCCTCCAGGATCGGGGGTGAGTCCTTCGGGCAGAGTACGTCGGGCGGGAACAATTTCGATAGGGCCCCATGACGTTTCTTGGTGAACTCTCGGATCCGCGATCCTGAGCTGAATTCCCTCAGGAGATTCTTCGGTTGTGACCCCTTGACGAGGCGGCGCCACAGGCGTGGAATAGAGGTCCGCGGAAGTCATGGTCCCGAACCCAATGGGTCCCGACAATGGCCAAGCGGTCGAGAGGTTTCCGGACGGATTGCCGACGATTCGCCGACACCCGCTAGACGAACGGGTAGGTCTCAGAGCCCCTCGAGTCCGGGAGACGTCCTCCCCCGAACACCATCAGAGGGCCGAGCAGTTTCGCTGCTCGGCCCTCGCCCATGTGCGAGGTTGCCCCGCTCCCCGTCCCGATAGTCTCGGCCCATGAGCCAGGACGAACAGGAGCGCAGGCCTCGGGGTGAGATGGCGTTGCGCACCCTCGCGATGCCGAAGGACACCAACCCCACCGGCGACATCTTCGGCGGATGGATCCTCTCGCAGATGGACATCGCGTCCGGGCTGCTCGCGGCCGAGGTCACCCAGGGTCGGGCGGCCACGGTGGCCGTGGAGGGCGTCACGTTCCGGCGTCCGATCGCCGTCGGGGACACGATCAGCGTCTACTGCGAGCTGATCCGCGTGGGCCGCAGTTCCCTGGACATCCGCATCGAGGTCTGGCGCCGCGGGCTCCTGCACACCTACGAGGAGAACTACGAGTTCGTCACCGAGGGCGTGTTCAAGTACGTGGCCATCGACGACAACGGCAGGCCCCGGCCGGTGCCGGACAACCCGCCGTTCTTCACCCGCGCGTGATGAGCTGGGCCCCCGCGACGTAACTGGTCGCCAGGGCCACGGCGGTGAGGCGCAGGGCCAGGCGGCTCGGCAGGAACTTCGCGTGGTGCAGGCCCACGCCATCCGGGGCACCGACGCCCACGAAGGTCATGAGCGAGGGGACGAGCTCGTTGTACTCCGAGAAGTCGTCCGACCCGCACGACCGGAACGGCACCCCCGCCACGGGAACCTGCAGCCCCGCGAACAGGGCGTCCGCTCTCGCCGCGAGCGCCGGGTCGTTGATCATGGCCGGCCCGCCGCGGGTGAACTTCACCGTGGCGGACGCCCCATGGGCGATCGCCATGCCCTCCGCCAGGCGGATGATCGCCTCGTGCAGCATCGCCCGGTCGCGCTCGTGGAACGTCCGGATCGTGCCCGAGCAGTGGGCGGTCTCGGCGATGATGTTCGGGGCGGTCCCGGCGTGGACGGTCCCGATCGACACCACGGACGGGTTGATCGGGTTGATGGTCCGGCCCGGCAGTTCGATCAGGCCCGGGATGATCTTCGCCAGGATCCCGATCGGGTCGACGGTCAGGTGGGGGTAGGCGCCGTGGCCACCGCGTCCGGTGATGGTGATGCCGAACTCGTCGACGGCGGCGTTCACCGCTCCGGCCCCGGTCGAGACGACGCCGGGCTCCACCGCCGGTTGGACGTGGGCGCCCACCATGGCGGCCACCTCCTCGTCCTCGAGGACGCCTGAGGTCACCACGTCGGTGGCGCCGGGCGGGCTGAGCTCCTCGCGCGGCTGCAGCAACGGCATCATCGCCACCGGCAGCTCCAAGCCCTTGGCCGCCCGGACGACGGCCCACAGGGCCGCCATGTGCACGTCGTGGCCGCAGGCGTGCATGATGCCGCGGCGCTGCGAGGCCCACTCGATCCCGGTGTCCTCGTGGATGGGGAGGGCGTCCAACTCGGCCCGCAGGGCCACGGCGGGGCCAGCCGGACCGACCCTCGCGTAGGCGCCCGTCTCGGCGACCGGCAGCCACTCCAGCCAGTCCATGGCCTGGGTGAGGGTGTCGCGGGTGTCCATCTCGTCGCCGCCCACGTGCGGATCGGTGTGGATCATGCGGCGCAGCGAGGCCGCCTCGGGCAGCACGGCGTCGATGCCGGCGACCAGGTGTTCGAGCAGCGAGTCGGTCACGAGACCTCAGCCTAGTTCAGTCAGGTGTGCCCAGCCGAGGACAGTACGAGTGATGCAGGTGTGCATCACTCGCCCAGTCCCGCGATCACCCTCGGCAGGCCGGACGCCGCGAACTCGTCGGGTGTGTGCGGGCCGGGCAGCGCGGACGCCGCGCGGGCCTGGAGCGCCGCCGCGACGGCGCCGGCCCGCAGGGCCGGCACACGCGCGGCCAGCAGGGCTCCCGCGATGCCGGCGAGCACGTCCCCCGAACCGGCGACCGCCGTCCAGGCCGGTCCGGCCGCGACGACGAGGGCTTCCCCCTCGGGTGCGACGCAGTACTGGGTCGCCCCCTTCAACAGCACGCAGGCACCGAGGGCCCGGGCGGCCTCGGACGCGTACCGCAGCGGCTCCGCCTCGACCGCGTCACGCCCGACCTCGAGCAGTCGGGCAAGCTCACCGGCGTGCGGGGTCGCGAGCGAACCAGCCGGCAGGGGGGCGTCGAGCCCGCCCACGGTGTCGAGGGCGCCGGCGTCCACCACCACCGGGACGCCGTCGGCCACCCGGCGGGCCAGGCGTGGGCCGTCCGCTCCCGGCCAGCCGGAACCGACCACCCAGGCCTGGACCCGTCCGGGGTCGTCGACGTCCAGGGGGGCGACCACCGACGGGAAGGCCCTCAGCACGGCGTCCCGGGCGGGACCCACGAAGCGCACCATGCCGGCCCCCGCGTGCAGGGCACCGGAGACGCCCAGCACGGCGGCGCCGGGGTAGGCGTCCGTGCCGGTGTCGAGGCCGACGACCCCGCGCGCGTACTTGTCCGAGCGGACGGTGGGCCACGGGTACCAGGCCCGCAGGTCGTCCTGTGTGACCAGCGACACGTTCGACGCGGGCGCGGCCACGCCGATGTCCACGAGGTCCACCCGCCCACACCGGGACGCCGCGGGTTCGGCCACGTGGGCCAGCTTTCGGGCGATGAACGTGACGGTGACGTCCGCCCGGAACGACTCGTGCCGCACGCTCGAGTCGGCGACCAGCCCGCTGGGGATGTCCACGGACACCACCGGTACCCCGTCGTCGGAGCAGGCCCGCGCCAACGCAGCCACGGCGTCCGGGAGCCCGGGGCGTCCGCCGAGGCCGGCGAAGCCGTCGAGGACCACCCCGACGCTGCTGACGTGCGTGAGCGCACCCGCGGCGTCCACCACGACGGCACCGGACGCCAGCGCCGCGGCCAGGCCGTCGGGGTGCGTGCGATCCAGCACCGGCCAGACCCACAGGGGAACCGGGCGTCCCAGGAGTTCGCGCAACTCGGCCGCCGCGAACAACGCATCACCGGCGTTGTTTCCCGGACCGGCGACGACGAGCACGCCCGGGAGATCCTGCCCCCGGAGCACCTCGGCGGCAGCCGCGGCGACGGCGTCCGCGGCCCTGCCCATCAGGTCGCCCGCCGGGTGCGCGACGAACCACGCCTGTTCCGCGTCGCGGATGGACTGGGCAGAGGCGATGGGCTCCATGCGGTCCAACCTAGCCTCAGGGCACCACGGCCCTCAGCGTAGGATCGCCGCGTTCAGCCAGGACTCCTCGACGCCCAGGCCCTCCACGAGCTCCAGCGCCTTGCCGCGCAGGTCGAGGCACAAGGCGTCCACGGCCACGGTGATCGCCTTGGACCGGCCGCCGTCGAAGCGCTCGTGCTCCAGGAACCAACCGCGGTTCTCCTCGATCGTGGCCAGCGCGTAGAGGTCGCAGACCTTGTTCAGGATCGACGCGATGTAGGGGTCGTCGCACGCGTCGATGCCCGCGATGAACGCCTCGAGCACGATGCGGTCGGTGTGGGCCCGGGCGGCGGCCACCATGTGCGACTGGCAGGCGTTGGTCGCCGCGAACACGTCGGACGCCCGCGCCGCGGCCCGCATGCGCTTGGCCAGGCCCTCGACCGTGTGCTTCTCGCGGTCCTCGAACATCTGGATGTGCCAGGCCCGCGAACCGACGTCCTTGACGTTGCCGCCGGACATGATCCGGTCGATCACCGCACGGGCGGTCGTCCGCTCCAGGAAGGTCTCGCCGAGCAGGCGCGCGGTCGCCTGGGCGGTTCCCCGCATGTCGAGGTCGCCCCAGGTCTTCTTGTAGTCCAGGAGCAGCGCCTTGGCGACCAACTGCAGCAACACGGTGTTGTCGCCCTCGAAGGTGGCGAACACGTCCGCGTCCTGGCGCAGCAGCGTCAGCCCGTTCTCGCTCATGTAGCCCGCTCCGCCGCACGCCTCGCGCGCCACCTGGATCGTGTCGTTGGCCCAGCGGGTCAGCAGGGCCTTCATGCCCGCGGCACGGGTCTCCAGCTCGCGGGCGGCGACGGGGTCGGAACCCGCGGCGTCCGTGACGCGCTGGAGCTGCAGGGCCAGCTCGTTCATCGCGAAGCCGTAGGCGTACGCCCTGGCGATGTTGGGCAGCAGCTTGCGCTGGTGAACCTGGTAGTCGAGCAGGAGGATCTCCTCGCCGAGGTCCGGCAGCCGGAACTGAGTGCGCCTCAGCGCGTGCCGCGTCGCGATCGAGAGCGCCTTGCGCGTGGCGGACGCCGCGCCGCCGCCGACGCAGATCCGCCCGCGGACGAGCGTGCCCAGCATCGTGAAGAAGCGCGCGTTCTTGGACTCGATCGGCGAGTGGTAGGTGCCGTCCGCGTCCACGCCGCCGAACCGGTCGAGCAGGTGCCGGCGCGGGACGCGGACGTGGTCGAAGGAGATCGTCCCGTTGTCGACGCCGAGCAGCCCGCCCTTGTGGCCCTGGTCGCCGAGGGTGACGCCGGGGACGGGGGAGAGGTCCTCGTCGCGGATGCGCACCACGACCACGTGGACGCCCTGGTTCTCGCCCCCCACGAGCAACTGGCCGAACACCGCGGCCCACTTGCCGTGCAGGGCCGCGTTGCCGATGTAGGCCTTCGTCGCGCCCGGTGTGGGGGAGTGCACCTCGAACTCGCCGCTCTCGGGGAGCCACGTGATGGTGGTCTCGATCGACTGGACGTCCGAGCCGTGGCCCAACTCCGTCATCGCGAAGCAGCCGGTCATCTCGGCGGTGATCGTGCCCGGCAGGAAGGTCTCGTGGTGCCACTGGGTGCCCAGGTTCGTGATCGCGCCGCCCCACAGCCCGTGCTGGACGCCGGACTTGATGGCCAGCGACAGGTCGCCCATGGCCAGCATCTCGAAGTGGGCCACGGACTCGGCCTGCGTACCGTGTCCGCCCTGGGCCTCGGGGAAGCCGGCGATCGCGAACTCGCGGGCGGCCAGGTCCACGAGCTTGTCGAGGGCCCACTGGCGGGCCGTCGGGATGTCCCACGTCGGCTCGCGGACGACGTCCTCGGGGCCGACCTCCTCACGCCAGCGCATCTTGATGTGGTGGAACGGCCCGTCGAGGGCCCGGCGCAGGGCCTCGCCGGTGGCGGTGGTCGGTCGGGTACGGGCGGGAGCTTCGGCGGTCATGTGGACGTCCTTGTCTGTGCTGCGAATGCGGGTTCCATGAAGCGGTTGATGTGGGCCACCACGTCGGCGCGGGGCCGACGCAGGTCGGTGAGGATCCAGCGATCGGCGACGGCCCAGATGAAGCCGACGGCACCGTGTCCCCAGATGTTGGCCGGGTCGGGGTCGACGCCCTCGGCCTCCAGCCAGCGCCGGAACGACGCCGACACCTCGTCGCCGATCCGGTTCGTGATCCCGAGCACGGGATCGGGGGAGTCGCCGGGCCGGTTGGCCACGAACCGGTAGATCTCCCCGTCCGCCTCGACGACGGCCAGGTAGGCGTCGGCGAGTTCGCCGACCAGGCGCGCCGGTGGCAGGTCGGCCGCGAGCGGCCCGGTCAGGTTGCCCAGGATGAAGTTCTGCACCGACTCGACCACCGCCGCGTACAGGCCGGATCGGTCACCGAAGTGTCGGTACAGGACGGTCTTGGACGTGCCGGCCATCGCGGCCACCTCGTCCATACCGACGCCGTGGCCGTGGCGCCGGATCGCGCGCAGGGCCGCCTCGACCAGCTCCCGCCGGCGTTCGGCGTTGTGCTGGGCCCAGCGGGTGGAGCGACCGTCCACGGATGTTGTCATGCACCGAGGGTATCCGAAACTTGGTGTACCTGCTACCTTGGGTGTCGAACACTTTTCACGTTCGCCAGCCGAGGAGAATCACCCATGGTCCAGTCCCCAGACGCGCAGCAGCGCAGCGCCGTCGTCGTCGGCGGCAACCGGACGCCGTTCGTCAAGACGGGCGGGGCGTACGCCCAGGCGTCCAATCAGGACATGCTGACCGCCGCGATCGACGGGCTCGTCGCCCGCTTCGGGCTGGCCGGCCAGAAGGTGGACGAGGTCGTCGCCGGCGCGGTGCTCAAGCACACCCGCGACTTCAACCTCACCCGCGAAGCCGTCCTGGGTTCGGCGCTCGACCACCACACCCCGGCGTGCGACCTGCAGCAGGCGTGCGGCACCGGGCTGGAGGCCGTCATCTACGTGTCGAACAAGATCCGCCTCGGGCAGGCGAGGGTCGCCATCGCGGGCGGCGTCGACTCGGCCTCGGACGCCCCGATCGTCGTCAAGGAGGGCCTGCGCCACGCGCTGTTGAAGGCGTCGCGCGCCCGCAAGCCGTTGGATCGCATCAAGGCCTTCGCGGGGGTCCGTCCCGCCGACCTCGCGCCGGTGCCGCCGGCCGTCATCGAGCCCCGCACCGGCTTGACGATGGGCGAGTCGCAGGCGCTCACCACGGCCGGCTGGGGCATCAGCCGTGAGGCGCAGGACGAGCTGACCCTCGCCTCGCACCACAACCTCGCCCGGGCGTGGGATTCCGGCTTCTTCGACGACCTCGTCACCCCCTACCTGAAGGTCACGAAGGACTCGGTGCTGCGGCCCAGCACTTCGCTGGAGGCGCTCGCCAAGCTGCGTCCGGTCTTCGGCGGGCCTGACGGCACGATGACCGCCGGCAACTCGACCGCGCTCACCGACGGCGCGGCCGTGGTGCTCATCGCCGAGGAGGAGTACGCCCGCGAGCAGCACTGGCCCGTGCTGGCGCGCATCGTCGACTCCCAGGTCGCAGCGCAGGACTACACCACCGGCAAGGAGGACCTCCTGCTCGCCGGCGCCACCGCGATCAAGGAACTGTTGGCGCGCAACGGCCTGACGCTGGACGACTTCACGTTCATCGAGATCCACGAGGCGTTCGCCTCGACCGTGCTCGCCACCCTGGCCGCCCTGGAGAAGAACGGCACCGGCACAGTCGACCGCGCCAAGCTCAACGTCAACGGGTCCTCGCTCGCCGCCGGCCACCCCTTCGCCGCCACCGGCGGGCGGATCGTGGCCACGCTGGCCAAGATGCTCGCCGAGAAGGGTGCGGGTGCGAAGGGCCTGATCTCCATCTGCGCCGCCGGCGGGATGGCCGTGACGGCGATCCTGGAAGCGGTGTGATGTCCCTCCTCGAGACCCTGCTGACCTCACCGCTCGGCAAGAAGGTCACCACCGCGGCGGGCCTCGCCGAGCCGCCGGTCCTCCGCCGCGGACGCGTCCTGCCCGCCGGACCGGTGGCGTTGGCGTCCCTGCCGGGGGGTGGGGTCGCCGCCGCCGTGCTGGACGCGCTGGGCATCACGCCCGTCGAGGCCCTGGTCGACGTCCCCGACACCCGGACGCCCGATGACAAGGGGCGTCCGCAGCCGCCGCGGTACTCCCCGCGCCCCGGCGCCCTGGTCATCGACGCCACCGGCCTGCGCACCATCACCGACCTGGAGCTCGTGCGGCAGGTGCTGCGTCCGGTGATGAAGGGCCTGGAGAACTCCGGGCGAGTGATCTTCCTGGCGACGGAGGCGGATGCCGTCGACGGCGTGGAGGCCAAGGCGGTCGCCCAGGCGCTGGACGGCATCATGCGCACGGTCGGCAAGGAACTGCGCGGAGGAGCGACGGCCAACCTCGTGGTCCTCGCCGACGGCGTCCACGCGGCCGACCTGCTCTCGACGGTCTCCTTCCTGCTCGAGGGACGTTCGGCGTTCGTCTCGGGGCAGGTGTGGCGGGTGGCCCCGAGCAGGGCGCCCCACCAGGCACTGTCCGACCGTCCCTTCGAGGGACGCATCGTCGTCGTCACCGGGGCCGCCCGGGGCATCGGCGCGGCGATCGCCCGCACCTTCCACCGGGACGGCGCCTCGCTCGTCCTGGTGGACGTCCCCGCTGCGGGTGACGCGCTCGCCGCCATCGCGAACGAGCAGCGCGGCTCAGCCCTGCAGGTGGACATCACCCACCCGGACGCCGGCGTCCGGATCGTCGAGCACGTCGCCCGCCTGCACGGGCCGGACGCACAGATCCACGCGATGATCCACAACGCCGGCATCACCCGCGACAAGATGCTCGCGAACCTCGACGAGAAGCTGTGGGCGTCGGTGCTGGACGTCAACCTGGCCGCCGAGATGCGCATCAACCAGGTGCTGCTGCGCGGTGGACCCGGGGCGCTGGCGTCCGACGGTCGCATCGTCGGCATCGCCTCGACGTCCGGATGGGCGGGCAACAAGGGGCAGGCGAACTACGCGGCGTCCAAGGCCGGCGTGATGGGTCTGGTTCGGGCGATGCGGGACGAGCTCGGCGACCGTCAGGTCACCGCCAACGGCGTCGCTCCCGGCTTCATCGAGACCGACATGACGGCGGCCATCCCCTACGTGCAGCGCGAGGTCTTCCGGCGGGTGAACTCGCTCTCCCAGGGCGGCCAGCCCGTCGACGTCGCCGAGACGATCGCCTACCTGTGCGAACCGGCTTCCGGCGGGGTGGACGGCCAGGTCATCCGCGTCTGCGGCCAGAACATGGTCGGACGCTGACATGGCAGACCTCGTCTTCGCCGAGTTGCCCGCCGTCGGTCCGCTGCTCGCGCGGGGTGTCGCCGGGTCGATCGGGGCCGGACGCCGGCCCCGCCCCCTCCCGGGGCGCGCGGCCATCGTGGCCTCGCACCACCAGGACGTCGCCCGCCTGGCCGCCTACGCGCGGGTGTGCGGCTTCACGCTGCGCGACCACGTCCCGCCGACGTGGCTGCACGTGCTGACCTTCCCCCTCCAGATGGCGCTGATGGCCGAGCGCGACTTCCCCTACGCGCTCGCCGGATTCGTGCACGCGTCGAACTCGATGACCCTGCACCGCCCCGTGGCGGTGGATGAGGACCTCGCGCTGGTGGTGCGGGCCGGCAATGCCCGTGCCCACCGCCGCGGCGCGCTGTTCGACCTGGTGGGTGAGGTCCGCGGACGCGGTGGCGAGGTCGTCTGGAAGGGAACCAGTTCCTACCTGGCGCCGGGAGCGAAGGTGGCCGGAGCCGCGGACGAGGCCACCCGGGCGTCCGAGGAGACATCAGTGGCTTCCGCATCCCGGCTCGATGCACGCCCCAGCCAGCAGTGGCGTCTGCCCGCTGACCTCGGACGTCGGTACGCGGCGGTCTCAGGGGATGTGAACCCGATCCACCTGAGTGCGCTCACCGCGCGGTTGTTCGGCTTCAAGCGTCCGATCGTCCACGGCATGTGGACGCACGCCCGCGCCCTCGCGGCGCTGGAGTCCCGGCTGCCCGCGGCTTACACGGTGGACGTGGACTTCAAGCGTCCGATCCTGTTGCCCGCCACGGTGGGCTTCACCACGGACGGGACGTCCTTCGCAGTCCAGAACCGCGAGGGCAAGCCCTACCTGACCGGCGGGGTCACCGCCCAGGGCTGACGCCGTGCGCACCAGGCGCGTCGCGCCAGGCAACCGGGAGGCCGGCGGAGTGGCCCGCCACTGCATCGGCGATGGCCCGGGCGCGGTCCCGGATGGAGTCCGGTAGGGCTGCGGCGGCTGCCGCAAAGGCGTCCGGGACGCGTTGGCGCAGGTCCCGGACCCTCTCGACGCCGGCCTCGGCCGACAGTCCCAGCCGTCGGGCCACCTTGGCCCAGTCCGACTCGGTGACGTGCTTCATGACCCAGTGGTCACCCACCTTCATGGCGGACGCGGCGGGCGTGTCGAAGGTGTAGGGGGCGGCCGACGCGACGTCGTAGAGCGGGGCGATCTGGGCGCGATCCCCGGCGAGGAGCACCGAGTAGTTCTTGGCGTGGGCGTCCGTGCCGCCCGTGAGCACGTTGAAGGCGAGCCCGTCGAAGAAGCTCCACCGGGCTCGCTCCCTGTCCCTCAGGTCGAACTGGGTGAGGAGGTCGGCGATCTCTCCCACGCCCGGGCCGCCGTCGCCCTGGTACTTCTGGGTGGGATGGACGGCCAGCGCTTGGCACAGGTCCTCCTGGTGGACGCGCCGGAGGTGCCCATCGGGTCCGACGGCCCGGTCGTAGCGGGTCGAGACGACCGCTTGCAGGTCTCCCGATTCGATGATCTCGACCGCCGCCGCGGGCAGTCCGAGGAGCCGGGAGGCCCGGAGGCAGAGGGCCTCGTTGATGTGGTGATCCGCCAGACCTCGGATGGCCGGCTTGACGATGTGCGTGGTGGGGGTCGCGTCCTTGGGGATGCCCCAGCGCTGGGTGCCGGGGTCTCGGTGCAGTGCCATCTTCGGCTGTGCCCCGGCGAGGCTCCAGCGGCCGGCGTGCCGGCCGGGGTTCCAGTCGGCTCCGTGCTCGGCCAACTCGGCGAGCATGGCGAGGAAGTCGGAGGTCGACAGCCACTCCACGTCGCCCCGGCGGGTGGCGGCGTCGTCGGAGGCCTGCCCGGGCGGGAGGATCTGGACGGCTCCCGCCGCGTCCCGCCCCACGTGTCGGAGGAGGGCGAACGGGTTGTTGGCCGACACCCCGTACTGGCGGGCCCAGCGCTCGCGTACCTGCTGGTTGTCGGGCAGGAGGCCGTCCAGCCAGGACCGCACCACCTTGTTGCCGTGCCGCGCGGCGGCCAGGGGCATGGACAGCGACAGGGCCGTCGGGTTGGCCGAGCCGAGGTGGCCGTCGTCGTACTCGAAGCCGAGCGCACCGCGGGCGGTTTGGGTGAACGTGCCCACAGACGTTCCGTCGAGGTACACGCGCAGTTCCTGGGTCACGGTGACACGCCCCCGAAGACGTCGGCGAAGGGGTCGTCATCGTCGACAACAGGTTCTTGGCGGTGCGGGCTCGCCGTCAGGGGGGTACCCAGTGCCACCAACGCATCCAGGACCCGCTGCGCCTCGAGCCGCGGCGCGCCCTGCTCGAGGCGCACCACCCAGGCCCGGGTCACGTTCAGCCGCTCGGCCAGTTGGGCCTGCGTGAGGCCCTGCTGCCGACGTTGGTCGCGGACGTGCAGGCCGACGTCCCGCATGGTCCTCAGTTCCACGCCAACTCCTCGATGTCGTCGTTCGCGAACATCTGCGAATGTATCAGCTCGATGACATTGAGGGAAGTCATCGAACGGTGACACCGGGGCAGCGACAGCGTCGGAGCCCGCCACTAGCATGAACGTCGTGAACGAGCGTCTCTTCGGCTACAGCTTCGCCGGCATCCACCCGCTCTATGTGCAGAAGGTCCAAAAGAAGGGCCGCACGGTGGAGGAGCTCAACGAGGTCCTCGAGTGGTTGACCGGCTACGACGAGGCCGGTCTGGCCCAAGCGATCGCGGACGGGCGCGACCTGCGGACGTTCTTCGCCCGGGCTCCCGTGATGAACCCGAACGCCACCCTGATCACCGGCGTGATCTGCGGCATCCGGGTGGAGGACATCGAGGATCCGCTCGTCCAGCAGATCCGCTGGATGGACAAGGTCGTCGACGAACTCGCCCGGGGAAGGGCGGTCGAGAAGATCAAGCGTTCCGCGTGATGCGCCGCATCATCCACACCGGCCAGGCGCTCGTGGACGCCACCGCCATGGTCTCCGGCCTGCCGCGCCGCGGGCAGAACGTCATGGCGGAGGACTGGAACCAGCACGCCGGGGGAGCGGTGAACATCCTCGCCGCCGCGGCCCGTTCGGGCGCCGCCTGCATCCACGCGGGCGCGATCGGCACCGGCCCCAACGGCGACCTGATCCGCCGGGTGCTCCAGACCGAGGGTGTGGCGTGGTCGGCCCCGGCCGTCCCGGACGCCGACACGGCACTCTGCGTCGTCCTCGTCGAACCCAGCGCCGAGCGCACGTTCGTGACCACCCTCGGCGCTGAGCGTCGCCTGAGCTTGGATCTCCTCGCCCTGAGCGACCCGCGCCCCGGTGACCTGGTCTGCCTGACGGGCTACTCGCTCGAAATCGAGACCACCCGCGACCCGCTGTTGGCCTGGCTTCCCACGCTCCCCAGCGGCGTCGAGGTGGTCCTCGACCCGGGCGCGGCGTTCGCGACCCTGCCCGCCGACGTGCGCGACGCCGCCTTGCGGCACACCACGATCTGGACGTCCAACCAGGAGGAGGCCGACCACTTCCTCGCCGCCATCGGCCGCCCTCGCGCGGAACACCCCGGCACGCCGATGGCTGACGCCGCGGACGCGCTGGCCCAGGCCCTGCCGGGGATCGCGATCGTCGTCCGGGACGGACGCCACGGGTGCGCGGTGAGCGTGGCGGGGGAGACGGTCGACGTGCCGGGCTTCCCGCAGGAGCCGGTCGACACCAACGGCGCCGGTGACGCGCACACGGGCGTCCTGGTGGCCGAGTTGGCCCGCGGGACGGGATGGGTCGAGGCCTGCCGCCGCGCGAACGTCGCCGGTGCGGTCACCGTGACCCGGCGGGGTCCGGCCACCGCACCCACGGCGTCCGAGATCGACGTGTTCCTGTCGATGGAGGCTACGCCTCGGGGCTGAGGCCCGGCTCGGTGGCCAGCCCCGAACAGGACGTCGCCCTCGCGCGGTCGTCCAGCATGCGCTGGGCGGTCGCGGCATCGACCCGGGGGATGCCCGAGTCGGCGATGCTCAACGGCGTCCAGGCGTCCCGCACGACGACCGGGCCGGGGGCGGGGCGCCCCGACGCCAGCGCCCGGCGCTTCTCAGCCACCCGGGCCTTGTCGACCTCGACCGTCAGGATGCCGGTCGATCTCCCAGCGAAGGTCGCGTTCCTGAACCACACGAAGTTGCCCAACCCGTAGCCGACGTAGGTGCGGCCCAGCCAACCGCTGCCCATCACCCGGTGGCTGTGGCCTCCGGCGACGACGTCGGCGCCGGCGTTGGACAACTGCCGGGCGAGGTCCGCCTGCTTGTCCGTGGGGCAGGTCTCCTTCTCCTGGCCCCAGTGGGGGATGACGGCCACGACGTCGTACCGCGTGGCGGCATCGCGCACCGCCGTCAGGATCCGGTCGGCGTCCTCCGCGGCTGCCACGCCGGCCTTCTGGTCGCGGGCCGCGAAGTAGACGGTGGTGTGGTCCCGGAGCTGCGACGCGGCCAGGACCGCCACCGAGACGCCGTCGACGGTGAAGACGGCCGGGGCGAAGGCCTCGGTGGCGTCCGCCCCGATCCCCACCACGGCGAGGGGTGCCTCGGCCTTCGCCGCCAGCGTGTCGGCCAAGCCGGCCTTGCCCAAGTCCACGGCATGGTTGTTGGCCATCGACACGACGTCCACCCCGGCGCGGGACAACGTGGTGAGGGCGGATGCCGGCGTTCGGAACGTGAAGTCCTTGCCGGCCATGCGCGTCCCGCCGGTGGTGATGGCGCTCTCCAGGTTGACGATGGTCACGTCGGATGCCGAGAGGAGGGGCGCCAGCGCGGCCAGGCCGTCCGGGTCCTTCGCGATGCCGGCGAGTTGCTTCTCGAAGTGGACGTCGCCGGCGAACGAGAGGGTCACCGGGTCGTCACCGACGATGCGCTCGCCGGGCAAGGCGGGCTCCGGGATCGGAGCGGGGCCGCCCGTGCCTCCGGTCGTCACGGCGTCCACGGCCAGGGCGAGGACGCCCACGGTGCCGGCAGTGGCGAGGGCGCGCATGAGGAAGGTGGGGGCCATGGTCATCTCCTTGCGCGACAGGCTAACCCGGCGTGGTCGTGGCCGCGGGCGGCGCGCCGCGTGCCAGACTGCAGGAATGACCGCCTCACAGCCGGCATCGCAGCCGGGAAGCAGCTTCGACGCGGCGACGAAGAGCCGCCTGATCGAGACCAACGGCATCGACATCATCGACGAGTCGGAGCGCACGGCCAAGCCCCGTGACCTGTTCTGGCCGTGGTTCGCCGCCAACGTGTCGGTGTTCGGCATGAGCTACGCCGCGTTCATCTACGGCTTCGGCGTCTCCTTCGCCCAGGCCCTCCTGGTCGCCCTGATCGGCATCCCGATCTCGTTCGCGCTCTGCGGCATCATCGCCATCGCGGGCAAGCGGGGGTCGGTGCCCACGATGGTGCTCAGCCGGGCGGCGTTCGGCGTCCACGGCCAGAAGCTGCCGGGCATCGTGAGTTGGTTCCTGTCGATCGGCTGGGAGACGTTCCTCGCCATCATGGCCGTGTTCGCCACCGCGACAGTGTTCGACATCCTGGGCATCGGCGGCGGCACCATGACGAAGGTGTTCGCCGCAGTCGGGGTCGCCGCGCTGATCGTCGTCGCCTCCGTGCTGGGTTACCACACGATCATGAAACTGCAGTCGGTCCTGACGTGGATCACCGGCGCCATCACGCTCGTCTACATGGCCCTGACCATCCAGCACATCAACTGGCCGGCGGTGCAGGGGATCGAGCCCGGTTCGGTCGGGGCGGTGCTCGGCGCGCTCACGATGGTCATGACCGGGTTCGGCCTGGGCTGGATCAACATCGCCGCCGACTGGTCGCGCTACCAGCACCGGGACGCCTCCAACGGCGCCATCATCTTCTGGAACACCCTCGGCGGCTCGATCGCCCCGGTGATCCTGGTCATCTACGGCCTGCTGCTCGCCGGCTCGGACCAGACCCTGGCCGACGGCATCGTCCAGGACCCCATCGGCACGCTCGCGACGATCCTGCCGATCTGGGTCCTGATCCCGTTCTGGATCACCGCCGTGCTGGCCCTCGTGTCGGGCGCCGTGCTCGGCATCTACTCCTCGGGCCTGACCCTGCTGAGCCTGGGCATCAAGATCCCCCGCCCGGCCGCGGCGGGCATCGACGGGATCATCCTCACGCTGGGCACCATCTGGGTCGTGTTCTTCGCCGAGAACTTCCTCGGTCCCTTCCAGAGCTTCCTGCTGATCCTGGGCGTCCCGATGGCGTCCTGGGCGGGCATCCTCATCGCCGACATCGTGACGCGCAAGCGGCCCTACGACGAGCTCGCCCTGTTCGACGCGTCCGGTCGCTACCGGGCCTTCGACTGGGTCTCGATCGGCACCATGGTCGTCGCCACCCTGATCGGCTGGGGCCTGGTGATCAACCAGTTCGCCGGCGACGCCCCCTGGGCCAGCTGGCAGGGTTACCTGTTGGAGCCCTTGGGCCTGGGCACGCGCAGCATCGTCGACGGCGTCGAGACCTGGGACGGCACCTGGCCCTGGGCCAACCTCGGCGTCCTCATCGCCCTGGTCGGCAGCTTCCTCGTGACGCTGGTCGCCCGCCGGGGCACCATCGCGCGGCAGGAGGAGCGCCGTGCCTGACGTGGACCGCCCCTGGCTGGTGGTCATCGACCCGCAGCGCATCTTCGCCGACCCGGCGTCCGACTGGGGTTCCCCCATGTGGCCGGACGCGCTGCGCCGCATCCGGGACCTCCTGCCGCGCTTCCGGGGACGGACGATCATCACGCGCTGGGTGCCGCCCGCGGCGTCCGGACGCGTGGGGTCCTGGCAGGCCTACATGGAGGCGTGGCCATGCGCGGACCGTCCCGCCGACGACCCGTACTTCGACCTCGTCGACGACCTCGCCGACGTCGACGCGCTGGTCCTGGACGCCCCGACGTTCGGCAAGTGGGACGTCCTGGCGCCCGTGGTCGGCGAGGCCGCCGAGCTGGTCGTCACGGGCGTCTCGACGGACTGCTGCGTGATCTCGACCGTCCTCCCCGCCGCGGACGCCGGCGCGACACTCACCGTCGTGACGGACGCCTGTGCCGGTTCCACCCCGGAGAACCATGCCGCCGCGGTGACCGTGATGGGGCTCTACCCACCCCAGGTCACCCTGCGGACCACGGACGAGATCCTGGCCACCCCGGCACTCCGGACACCCTGAGAAACACCGCTTGCAGGCGGCGTCCGCCGCGGAAGCCGGGGCGTCACCCATCTGGGCAGATCGCGCCTGGTCGGTACGACCTCGTGTCGTGGTGCCATTGTGGAGGCGCGCCTTCGACCCTAGGGTGCTGGGTGAGGCCCACACGCCTCGCGGCCCCGAACCCACTGGGTGACCGCCGACGTGCCAACGGGGCAAGGACGCCCCCGAAGAGGGAGAACCGTGACCAAACGACGCACCCTGCGCCTCGCCGCCCTCCTGGCGGCCACGGCGCTCGCCCTGGCCGGCTGCGCGCCGGGCCAGCCCGCCAGCCAAGCACCGGGGACGGCACCGACGGCCGCGCCCGGTGCCCCCCGCGAACTCACCTACGTCTACTTCACCGACGGTCCCGACGAGGCCGCCACCCGTGAGCTCATCACGAAGTTCGAAGCCGAGAAGAACGCCAAGGTCACCCTCGAGGTCGTCCCGTACGCCAACCTCGAGCAGACCCTGCAGGCCCGCCTGGCCGGCAACAACGCCCCCGACGTCGCGCGGGTCGCCGGGCTCGGACCTTGGATGGAGGACCTCGCCGACCTCAGCTCCGCCAACGCCGACCTCGACGGCCAGTTCCTCAAGGGCAGCGACCCGTTCACCCACGACGACTCGGGCAAACCCATCGCCGTCTTCAGCGACCTGACGATGAACGGCCCTCTGGTGAATGTCGACCTCTTCGAGAAGGCCGGGGTGAAGTACCCCAAGCTGGGCGAGAAGTGGACGTGGGACGAGATGGTCGCCGCCGCCAAGCAGGTCAAGCAGAGCCAGGGCACCGAGTACGGCATCGCCATCGACATCTCGGCGCACCGCCTCTCGACGATGTTCAGCCAGTACGGCACGACGCTGTTCGCCGGCGACGGCACGGAGCCCAACTGGGACGTCGCCAAGGGCGCCCAGGCGATCGAGACCTTCGTCCAGCTCAACAACGACGGGGTCATGCCGAAGGACGTCTTCCTTCAGGCCGGCTCGAAGTACGCCGCACCGGTCGACGTGTTCCTCGCGCAGCAGGTTCCGGTTTACATCTCCGGCAACTGGCAGGTCGCCTCGCTCTCCCAGAAGGCGAACTTCACGTGGGCGGCCGCGCCGAACCCGTGTGCCGGGCGGTGTGGTGGATTCCCCGGTGGCAAGTTCATGATCGCCTTCCAGCAGGGCAAGAACGTGCCGCTGGCCGCCGAGTTCATCGCCTTCATGAACAGCGCCGAGGCGCAGACCCACATGGCCGTCAAGGCCAACTTCCTGCCCACCCGCAACGACCTCATCTCCGAGGGCATCGAGTACACCAACCGCGGTGACGACATGAAGGTGTTCCTCGCCGACGTCGCCCTGACCCCCGAGGACACCTACCCGGCCAACTTCTCGCCGTTCTTCGGCGCGACCGGTCGCGAGGTGATCGCCGAGGTCGGGCAGGTCATGCAGGGCGGCAAGACCGCGCAGCAGGCGTCCGAGGCCATCGACGCGGCCGTGAAGAAGAATGCCGCGGGCTGACGCGGCCGAGTCGGCGGCGGCGGCTCCCACCCGGAGCCGCCGCCGCTGGTTCACGCCCATCCGCGTCGCGCCCTACCTCTTCGTGCTGCCGAACATGATCGTGTTCGGGCTGTTCACCATCTGGCCCGCGATCAACATGTTCAACATCTCGCTCTACGACTCCACGAACGGGCGTACGTTCCGCTGGGTCGGCATGGCGAACTACGCCGAGATCACCTCCAACGACGCGTTCATCCGGGCGTTCACCTCGACGCTGGTCTTCACCGTGGCGTTCGTCGTGCTGACCACGGTCCTGGCGACGGGCTACGCCGTCCTGCTCAACCAGGCGTTCCGCGGACGGAGCTTCTTCCGGGCCGTCCTGTTCCTGCCCAGCCTGCTCTCGGCGGTCGTCGTGGGCCTGCTCTGGGGTTGGATCCTGGACCGCACCAATGGCCTGCTGAACGTCACCCTCGGTGCGCTGGGCCTGGGCCAGCCCGGTTGGTTGATCGACGGGCGGCTCGCGATGCTCGTCATCATCTTCGTCGGCCTGTGGATCCACGTGGGCTTCTACACCCTCATCATGCTGGCCGGGCTGCAAGGCATCGACCCGGCGGTCTACGAGGCCGCGGCCATCGACGGGGCCAGCCCCCGGCAGCAGTTCATCACCATGACCTGGCCCCTGCTGCGTCCGACGACGCTGGTCGTGGTCATCCTGTCCACGATCTCGGGCTTCCAGTCGTTCGACTTCATCTGGACCCTCACTGGCGGCGGCCCCGTCGGCGCCACGACGCTCATGGTCCAGTACATCTACGAGCGCGCCTTCCAGTCGCCGATCCGCTACGGGCTGGCATCGGCCGGCGGCGTCGTCCTGTTCCTCTGCGTCTTCGCCTTCACGCTCCTGAACTACCTCAACGGACGCCGCCAGGAGGCCGCATGAGCGCCTCGAGGTGGACCTCCACCGGCCGGACGCCGACGCTCGGCCTGGTCATCCGCTACACCATCCTCACCGCCACGGCGCTGGTCGTGCTCATCCCGCTGGTCTGGACGCTGTTGTCCAGCTTCAAGACCGAGCTGGAACTGGCGGCGCGCCCACCGCGTCCGTTGCCCGCCCAGTGGAACCTCGACAACTACACCGGCGCCCTGGAGAGCTTCGCCTTCGGCACCTACCTGATGAACTCCACGATCGTCACCGTCGCGGCGACGGTCCTGACGCTGGTCATCAACACGATGTGCGCGTACGGCCTGGCCAAGTACAACTTCCGGGGCCGGAACTTCCTCTTCCTCCTGGTGCTGGCCACGATCATGGTGCCGCTGCAGGTCATCCTGATCTCGGTCTACCAGGTGGCCGCCCAACTCGGGCTGGTGAACACCCTGCTCGGCATGATCATCCCCCCGGCCGCGACGCCGACGGGCGTGTTCCTGCTGCGGCAGTACATGCTCGGGATCCCCGACGAGCTGATCGAGGCGGCCCGCATCGACGGGGCGGGGGAGTTCCGGACGTTCCTGCGCGTCGTCGTCCCGCTGTGCGGGGCGCCCATCGCGGTGGTGACGATCTTCTCGATCATGTGGCGGTGGAACGACTTCCTCTGGCCGCTGATCATCGCCCAGGACCAGAGCAAGTACACCCTGCCGGTGGCACTGGCCCAGTTCAACAGCCAACTGGTGGTGCCGTTCAACTACATCCTCGCCATGTCGGTGGTGTCGATGCTGCCGGTCATCATCATGTTCCTGTTCCTGCAGCGCTACATCGTGCTGGGCATCGCCAACAGCGGCCTCAAGTAGCAGCGGCCACTTGGCGGCCGCCTCACGTAGCAGCCGTCTCACGTAGCAGCCGCCTCACGTGGCAGCCGCCTCACGTGGCAGCCGCCTCACGTGGCAGCGGGCCACGCAGAGTAGGATTCCGCCGTGAACCAGCCCAGCAACGAGATCCAGCACGCCCCGGTCCTCGTCGTCGACTTCGGTGCCCAGTACGCGCAGCTGATCGCGCGGCGCGTCCGCGAGGCCAAGGTCTACTCCGAGATCGTGCCGCACACGGTGTCGGTGGACGCCATCGCGGCACGTCGTCCGGCGGCGATCGTCCTGTCGGGAGGCCCGCAGTCGGTGTACGCCGACGGGGCTCCCCAGGTGGATCCGGCGCTGTTCGACCTCGGCGTCCCGATCTTCGGCATCTGCTACGGGTTCCAGGCCATGGCATCGGCGCTGGGCGGGGAGGTCTCCCGCACCGGGCTGTCCGAGTTCGGCCGCACCCCGACGACGGTCGAGGCCCGCGGCGTCCTGCTGGAGAACCTGCCGGACCGGTTCTCGTCGTGGATGAGCCACGGCGACGCCGTCAAGGCCGCGCCCGAGGGCTTCCAGGTGCTGGCGCACACCGCGGGTGCCCCCGTCGCCGCGTTCGAGGACACCCAGCGCAGGCTCGCCGGCGTCCAGTGGCACCCCGAGGTGCTGCACAGCCAGCACGGCCAGCAGGTGCTCGCGCAGTTCCTCTACGGCATCGCCGGGCTCGAGCCCAACTGGACCGCCGCGAACATCGTCGACGAGCAGGTCGCGGCGATCCGCGCGCAGGTCGGCGACGCCAAGGTGCTGTGCGCCCTGTCCGGCGGCGTCGACTCCGCCGTCGCGGCGGCGCTGGTCCACAAGGCGATCGGCGACCAGCTCACCTGCGCGTTCGTCGACCACGGACTGCTCCGCAAGGGGGAGCGCGAGCAGGTGCGCGACGACTTCGTCCGCATCACCGGCATCAACCTCGTCGTGGCGGACGCCGAGGAGCAGTTCCTCACCGCGCTCGCCGGGGTCAGCGATCCCGAGACCAAGCGCAAGATCATCGGCCGCGAGTTCATCCGGGTCTTCGAGCAGACGGTCCGCGAGATCGACGAGGCCGAGGACATCCAGTTCCTCGTCCAGGGCACGCTCTACCCCGATGTCGTCGAGTCAGGCGGCGGCGAGGGCGCGGCGAACATCAAGTCCCACCACAACGTCGGCGGCCTGCCCGACGACCTCCAGTTCACGCTCATCGAGCCGCTGCGCACCCTGTTCAAGGACGAGGTCCGTGCGGTCGGCGAGGAGCTGGGCCTGCCCCACGAGATGGTGTGGCGCCACCCGTTCCCCGGCCCCGGCCTCGGCATCCGCATCGTCGGCGAGGTCACCAAGGAGCGCCTCGACCTGCTGCGCGAGGCGGACGCCATCGCCCGGGAGGAGTTGGCGGCGTCCGGCCACGAGCGGGAGGTCTGGCAGTTCCCCGTCGTCCTGCTCGCGGACGTCCGCAGCGTGGGCGTCCAGGGCGACGGACGGACCTACGGCCACCCCATCGTGCTGCGGCCCGTCTCGTCCGAGGACGCCATGACCGCCGACTGGTCGCGCCTGCCGTACGAGTTGCTGGAGAAGATCTCCACCCGCATCACCAACGAGGTGCGCGAGGTGAACCGCGTCGTGCTGGACGTCACGAGCAAGCCACCGGGCACCATCGAGTGGGAATGACGGCCGACCCGGCACCGGCCGGCCTGATCCAGGCCGTGCTGCCCGCCGGGACGGTCGGTGTCGAGGCGTTCGGGGACGCGGGTGCGGGCCCGCTGTTCCCCGCCGAGCGGGCGGCGGTGCGCCGCGCCGTGCCCGCGCGGGTGGCGGAGTACACCACCGTCCGCCACCTCGCACGGAGGGCGCTGGCCGACCTCGGTGTGGCTCCCGTCGCGATCCCGACCGACGCCGCGCGGGCTCCCGCGTGGCCCACTGGGGTGGTCGGCAGCCTGACCCACTGCGCCGGGTACCGGGCCGCCGCGGTCGCCCGCAGTGGCCATCTCGCCTCGCTGGGCATCGACGCCGAGCCCGACCTCCCGCTCCCGGACGGAACGCTCGAGGTCGTCGCCTCGGACGCTGAGCGCGCGGCCCTGGCCACCCTCCCGCCCGGACTCGCGTGGGACCGCCTGCTGTTCTCGGTCAAAGAGTCGGTCTTCAAGGCGTGGCATCCACTCATGCGCACGTGGCTCGGCTTCGAGGAGGCGGACGTGCGCCCCCACCCGGACGGCACGGCGTCCGTCCGGTTCCTGGGGCGGTCACTGGTCGTGGGCGGACGGTCCGTCGACGTCCTGACGGCGCGCTGGCACCGGGACCGGAACCTCCTCCTGACCTGCGTCAGCGTTCGGCCGTGAGGCGCTCCTGGACCTGCTTGCGCAGCACCTTGCCGAGCATCGACTTGGGCAGTTCGTCCACGTGGGCGAAGCTGCGGGGCACCTTGTAGGCGGCCAGCCGTTCCTTGGCCCAGGCGCGGATCCCGGCGACGTCCAGGTGCGCGCCCTCGCGCAGCACGACGGCCGCCGCGACCTGCTCGCCGGATTCGGTCTGCACCCCCACGACGGCCACGTCCTCGATGTCGGGGTGCTCGATGAGGACGTGCTCGACCTCCGACGGTGAGACGTTGAAGCCACCGGTGACGATGATCTCCTTCAGACGGTCGACGATCGTGGTGAAGCCGTCGGCGTCCGCCACCACCACGTCACCGGTGCGCAGCCAGCCGTCCGGGAGCAGCGCCTTCGTGGTCTCCTCGGGGGCGTTCCAGTAGCCCGAGAACACCTGCGGGCCCTTGAGCAGCAGTTCGCCCTCTTCGCCCCGGGCGACCTCACGGGTCGGGTCCTCGGGGTCCGTGACCTTCATCAGGGTCGAGGGGAACGGGACCCCGATCGTCCCGGTCTTGCGGGTCGGCCAGAAGGGGTTGCCCAGCGCCACGGGGGCGGTCTCGGTGAGGCCATAGCCCTCGACCAGCAGGCCGCCGGAGACGGACTCCCACAACTCCACGATCGGGTCGGTCAGCTTCATCGCGCCCGAGATGCAGAACTTCGCCGACTTCAGTGACACCTTGCGCTCGATCGCGCGCTTCGCGGTCTTCTCGTAGATCGGCGGGACCGCGCAGAACACCGTCACCGGGCGCTTCTTCGCCGCGTCCAGCACCAGGTCGACGTCGAAGGTCGGGAACAGGACGATCCGGGCCCGCTTCAGTATGCCGAACGTCAGGTAGAGCGTCATCCCGAACGCGTGGAACATCGGCAGCACCGCGTGGATGACCTCCTTCCCGTCACGCGCGTCCCTCATCCAGGCCGCACCCTGCAGCGCGTTGGCGTACAGGTTGCGGTGGGTGAGCATGGCCCCCTTGAACGCCCCGGTCGTGCCGGACGTGTACTGGATCACCGCCAGGTCGGACGCCGTGGGCTCGGCCCAGTTGCGCAGCGGCCTGTGGTCGAGCAACTTCTTCCAGGGCACGGTGCCCGGCGCCTTCGCGTGGAGGCGCTGGCGGGTGGCTACGAGCTTCGGGACCGGCAACCGCAGGACGAGGCGCTTCACGGTCGGGAACGCCTCGAGCAGGTTCACCGCGACCACGTGGTCGAGGGCCGGCAGCTTGGGGACCGCGACGTCCCAGGCGATGGCCACCTTGGCGCCGTGGTCGGCGAACATTGTGCCCAACTCGGCGGCGGTGTAGAGCGGGTTGTGCTCCACCACGACCGCGCCCAGGCGCAGGACCGCGTAGAACGCGACGACGTGCTGGGGCGAGTTCGGCAGGATGATGGCGACCCGGTCACCGGGGCCCACGCCGAGGGCGGCCAGGCCGGACGCCGCACGCTCCACCTGGTCGGCGAGGTCGCGGTAGCTGGTCTCCGCGCCGAAGAACTCCAGCGCGACGTGGCGGCCCCCCTTTCTGGTGGCGCGGGCAAACATCGCGGTCAGGGGCTCGTCGGGCAGGTCGATCTCGGCCGGGACCCCGGGCTGGTAGTTCTTCGTCCATGCGGGCTTGTTCACGGGCCCATTGTCCTCTCGGGCTTGCGGGAGCGGAGCGGCCCGATGACCTTCGGGACGCTCCGCTCCTCAAGGGAAGTCAGTGCTGGCGGTTGGAGCCGAACTGCTCCTTCAGGCTGTCGAGGCCGCTGCGGCCGGTGTTCTCCGCCGGCAGGAGGAGCCACAGGGCGACGTAGACCAGCCAGCCGAACTGCAGGAAGATCGCCGCGAGGACGAACAGGACCCGGAGCAGGTTCGAATCGATGTTGAACTGCTGGGCGAGGCCGCCGCAGACACCGGCGATGACCTTGTCGGAACTGCTGCGAACGAGTGCGGTGGACATGGGTTTCCTTTCATTGGGGGACTACGGAAATTCAGGGTTTGCCTCGAGAGGCGAGCAGGCCGACCAGGCCGACCACGACGAGGCCGGCGGGAGCGGCGATGGCGACCGTCGACCAGGCGACGGTGCCGAATGCCTCCCAGAGCCCCAGCCCGGCCACGGCGACGGCGACGAGGCCGACCACCAGGGCGAGGACGTCGGTGCGCGGCTTCACGGCAGCACCGTGACCTCTCCCAGGCCCACCTGGATCTCGATGGTCCGGGTGGGAGCGCTCGGGTCGTCGATGCGGGACCACGTGCGGCGCACCTCGAAGCCGTCGTCGGTGGAACCGTCGGGCATCGTGACGTCGCCGAGTTCGACGCCGGCGTTGACCACCACGTTGCCCTCGCGCGGCACGACGAGTCGGAGGTCGCCCAGGTCCAAGCGGTAGTGCAGTGTCTCCTCGGCGGCAGGGAGGCCGCTCAGGTCCACCACGTTCTCACCGATGGGGAGGGAGTGGACGCTCCCGGGCAGGGCGGCGACCCTCGGCTGGGCGAGTCCCGGCGCAGTCACGGGGACGGGGACGAGCAGGGGCAACGTCGCCAGCGCGACGACGACCGTGAGGGGCAGCAGAAGGATCGGGCGCCCCCAGGCGGCGCGGAGGGGGCGGGCCGACCAGACCAGGGCGAGCGCCAGCACGAGCAGCGTGCCCGACACCCAGGCGAGCGGTGACACGAGGACGTCGACCGCGGACGCGATCGCGAACCCTGACCACACGAGGCCCAAGGCCACGAGGATCTCCAACCAAGCGCGCGCCCCCCGGCGCCGTTTCGCCGGGGCACGGGCCGACAGGGGTCCCTCCTGGACGTGCGCCAGGGGGTCGGTGCGGGGGGAGTCGAGTTCGGGGACCCAGTCGGCGGGGCGTCCGGCCGCGAGGTTGTCGAGGCGGAGTTGCCACGCCTGGGCGGCGCGCTCGAAGGGGGTCGCGGGTGGTGGTGGGGGAGGGATCCACTGCGGATCCTGGGTCGAGTGCCGCCGGGCGAAGCCGAAGCGGAGGATGACCCAGGCGAGCGCCAGGATCATGAACGCGCCCGGCCCACTGCCGGAGACCAGGCCGCCCAAGGTCGCCGTGACGAGCACGACCGCCGTCACCATCCACGGCCAGGGCCACTTCCGGGTGAAGGGGAACCACTGTCGGATCAACGAGGGTTGGCCCGGTTCGGGGAGCAGCGCCCAGAGGGCGAAGTAGGCCGCGATCACGAAGCCGTTCGTCAGGATGCCCAGGACCACGAACGCGACCCGCACGATGAGGGGGTCGACCGACCACGCGTGCGCCAAGGCTGCACAGACGCCTGCGATCTTGGCGTCGGTGCGCTGGCGCACGGGGAGGTTGGGCATGTGTCCATTCTTCTCCGCAAGCGCGAGAAAACCCTCAGGGTTCACCCGATGGGCCCCCGGGCACCGGCCCCCGTAGCATGGGCCCATGCTCGAGACTGCAGCGACCACCGACCCCCACGGGGTCGTGGCGGTCCCGCCGAAGCGCCTCGTCCGCCACTTGGACCGGGCCCAGGTGGCGGGGGTGGCGTCCGGTCTGGGTGACCACCTCGGGGTGTCCGCCCTGGTGCTGCGCACGGCGTTCGCCGTCCTCGCGGCCTGGCAACTGGTCGGCGTCGCGGCCTACCTCATCCTCTGGCTCGTCATCCCGCCGGCAACGTCCCCCACGGTCGCCCCGGGTGTGGACGCCGCGACGCGCAGCGGCATGAGGACGGTCTCGGTCGCCGGGCCACGCGGGACCGACCTGGGCCAGCTGATCGCGCTGGCGCTCGTCGCCGGTGGTGGCCTGTGGCTGCTCCAGGTGCTCGGGTGGGGCGCCGACCTGCAATGGCTGGCCGCGGCAGCCCTCGCCGGCCTCGCCGCCGGCCTCGTGTGGTGGCAGGCCGACCGGGCCCAGGGCACGGCGTCCGAGCAGGCCAACGGCTGGCGCAGCTGGCTGAGGACCCTCGCCGCGCACTGGTCCATCGTGCTCGCGCACATCGTCGCGGTGATCGCGCTGGGGGCGTCCATCACGATCGTGCTGACCCTGATCCCCAACCTGGGCGCCCTGGGCATGCTCACCCTCGGCCTGGCCCTGCTGATCGGGGGATTGGCCCTGCTGGCGGCGCCCTGGGTCCTGCGGGCCCGGCGCGCGCTCAGGCGGATGCGCGAGGAGAAGCTGCTCAGTGACGCGCGCGCCGACATGGCCGCCCACCTGCACGACTCCGTGCTCCAGACGTTGGCGCTCATCCAGCGCCAGTCGACCGACTCACGCGAGGTGGCCCGCCTCGCCCGGCGGCAGGAGCGCGAACTGCGCGAGTGGCTCTACGGGGAGGCGGAGGAGGCCGACACCCTGCGCGCAGCCCTGCTCGAAGCGGCCCTGGAGGTGGAGGACAACTTCCCGGTGCGGGTCGAGACCGTCACCGTGGGCGAGGACGTGGAGTTGACCCCTGCGCTGCGTGAACTCGTCCGGGCGGCCCGCGAGGCGATGCGGAATGCGGCGAAGCATTCGGGTGCGGCCGTGGTGGACGTCTACGCTGAGGTGGACGAGGACCTCGTCGCGGTGTTCGTCCGCGACCGCGGGCGGGGCTTCGACACCGACGGCATCGCGGAGGACCGCATGGGAGTCCGGGGCAGCATCCTCGACCGGATGGAACGGCACCACGGCGTGGCCCGCATCCGCTCGTCGGCCGAGCGAGGAACCGAAGTGACACTGGAGATGAGACGATGACCGAACAGACCAACACCGAGACCACGAGCCAGCCCAACCGCCAGCGACGCGTGGTGGTGGTCGATGACCACGCGATGTTCCGCAGCGGTGTGAAGCACGACATCGGCCCCTACGTCACGATCGTCGGCGAGGGGGAGGACGTCCAGACCGCCGTGGAGGCGATCACCCGCACCACCCCCGACGTCGTCCTGCTGGACGTCCACATGCCCGGCGGCGGCGGCATGGAGGTCATCAAGCAGGTGCACGCCACCCAGCCCGACATCAAGTTCCTGGCCGTGTCCGTGTCGGACGCCGCCGAGGACGTGATCGGTGTCATTCGTGCCGGTGCGCGCGGCTACGTCACCAAGTCGATCTCCGGGCCGGAACTGGTGGAGGCCATCGGCCGTGTCGCGGACGGGGATGCGGTCTTCAGCCCTCGCCTGGCCGGCTTCGTGTTGGACGCCTTCTCGGGCGCGATCGACATCGCCTCCATCGACGAGGACCTGGACCGGCTGTCCCAGCGCGAGCGCGAGGTGCTGCGGCTCATCGCGCGCGGGTACGCCTACAAGGAGGTCGCCAAGGAGCTGTTCATCTCGATCAAGACCGTCGAGACCCACGTCAGCTCCGTGCTGCGCAAGCTGCAGTTGTCCAACCGGCACCAGCTCACCCGCTGGGCCACTGACCGCAAGCTGGTCTGACGCGTCGGCCCGCAGCGGCCGCTCGCTCGTGACAGAAGGAAGGCCCCCGGTTTCCCGGGGGCCTTCTGTTGGTGGTGGAGGATGGAGGTCAGGCGCGACGGTTCTTGGTGACGAGTCCCCAAATGACGAGGACCAGCAGCGAGCCGAGGATGGCGACGACCCACGTCCAGATCGAGAAGAACTCGTTGATGCCACCCAGACCGAGAGCGCTGGCGATGAAACCGCCGAGCAGTGCACCAACAACGCCGAGAACGAGTGTGGCGAGCCAGCCGCCGCCCTGGTTACCCGGCATGATGGCCTTGGCGATGGCCCCAGCGAGGAGGCCCAAAACAATCCAACCGATGATTCCCATGCCTGAAACGCTAGTGATGGTCGTGGCCTCAGCGCCAGCCAGCAGCCCTTGGTTCAGGGATCAATCAGGATATCCCCGGGAAGGTCGACTACAACAACGGCCTCAGTGGAGCAATGATCGCCTCGGACACCTTGTTCACCAAGGGTCGACCCTCCCATTCACTCAGGGTCAGCTCCCGGCAATTCCCGAGGTCCATCTCGAAAATGCCCTCCATGAGGGCTGCGAGGTCGTTGTCGAGCACTTCGGCGTTCAACTCATAGTTGCCGATCAGGCTCAGCCGATCGATGTTGGCGGTGCCGATGGTGGACCACACGCCGTCGATGGTGGCCGTCTTCGCATGCACCATGGCGTTCTGGTAGAGGAACAGGCGGACGCCCCGGCTGAGCAACGCATGGTAGGAACCACGACTCAGCCAGTCCGCGACGATGTGGTTGGAGTCCGCCGGCACGATGATGCGCACGTCGACCCCGCGCTCAGCGGCCTCGACCAGGGCGAACACCAGGTCGTCGTCCGGAATGAGGTAGGCGTGGGTCAACCAGATGCGCTCGCGTGCCTTGTCGATCGCCTCCAGGTACATGTACCGGATCGGGTAGACCCCGAGGCTGGGCACGTTCCGCTGGAGCGTGATGGGCGTCTCCCACCGTCGCTCCTCGGGGTTGGGGAGTTCGTGGTGCCGCCGCGTCCTCGTCTGGTTCCAGTAGTCGACGAAGGCGTTGTCCAGGTCCGCCACCGCCGGGCCCACGAGGCGCATGTGGGTGTCGCGCCACCTGGTGGCGTACATCGAACCGATGTTGTAGCCGCCCAGGAACCCGATCTCGCCGTCCACGACGAGCACCTTGCGGTGGTTCAGCCCCGGGGCGCGGATCGGCAGGCCACGCAGCCCCGTCCACGGCCGGTGGCGCAGCACATGGATGCGCGGGTCGAGGTCGAAGAAGCGCTGGGGGACGACGAGGTTCGCGAACCAGTCGTACACGATGTACACGTCGACCCCGCGGTCGGCGGCCGCGGTGAGCGCGCGCTTGAAGCGCTCGCCCGTGCGGTCGGCCTTCCAGATGTAGGTCTCGAAGAGGATGGTGTGCCGGCCGCCGTTGATGGCGTCGAGCATGTCCTCGTACAGGTCGAGGCCCTTGGTGTAGACGGTGACCTGGGTGTCCTCCATCGGGACGGACTGCGGGGGTGACGTCGGGAACCCCACGTGCTGGCGCCCCCGTCGGCGGCGCCGGTCGGCGATCGTCAGGGCCGCGATCACTCCGGCCTGGGCAACCGCCAAGCCAGCGAACCCCCACCGGACGGCCCGCGTCACCCCACCGATCACCATGGCCACACCCTAGTGGACCGGCGCGCCCCAGTAGGCTGGGCGCTGCCATGACTGAACTCCCCGACCTGTTCTCCTTCACCGCCGAACCCGCGCCGTCGGCCCCCGCGCCGGCACGCCAGGTGGGTGAGGTGGCCGAGCGGCCCTCCCGCCGCCGCCAGCCGAGCGCCGAGGAGTTGCTGGAGGGCCTGAACCCGCCGCAGCGGGAGGCGGTCGTCCACGCCGGGTCACCGGTACTCGTCGTGGCCGGCGCGGGGTCGGGCAAGACCCGCGTCCTCACCCGGCGGATCGCCTGGCTGATCGGGCAGCGCGGCGTCCACCCCGGCTCCGTCCTGGCGATCACGTTCACCAACAAGGCGGCAGCCGAGATGCGGCACCGCGTGGAGGAACTCGTGGGCAACCGGGCCCGCCTGATGTGGGTGTCCACCTTCCACTCGGCGTGCGTCCGGATCCTGCGTGCCGACATCGACCGCTTCGGCCTCAACCGGACGTTCTCGATCTACGACGACACCGACTCCAAACGCCTCATGTCGTTGGTCTGCAAGGACCTCAACCTGGACGCCAAGCGGTACCCCGTCCGCACGGTCATGAACGCCGTGTCGAACTGGAAGAACGAGTTGGTCGACTTCGAGTCGGCCCAGCAGTTGGCCGGGGGCGGGAACGACGCGGTGTACGCCCAGGCCTACGCGGAGTACCAGCGCCGCCTCACGTCCGCGAACGCTCTGGACTTCGACGACATCATCATGACCGCGGTCCACCTGCTGCAGGCGCACCCGGACATCCGGGAGAAGTACCGCCGCCGCTTCCGGCACGTGCTCGTCGACGAGTACCAGGACACCAACCACGCCCAGTACGTGCTGATCCGCGAGCTGTGTGGGGCCCCGGAGGAACCCGACGAGAACCTCGTGGAGGCGCCCGAGCTCATGGTGGTGGGCGACTCCGACCAGTCGATCTACGCGTTCCGTGGGGCGACCATCCGCAACATCCTCGACTTCGACTCGGACTTCCCGGGGGCACGGACGATCCTGCTCGAGCAGAACTACCGGTCCACCCAGACCATCCTCACCGCGGCCAACGCGGTCATCGAACGCAACACGGGGCGTCCGGCCAAGAAGCTGTGGTCGGACGCCGGCGACGGCGACCTGGTCACGGGTTACGTCGCGGACACCGAGCACGAGGAGGCGCAGTTCGTCGCCGGCGAGGTCGACAAGCTGGTGGACGGGGGCGCCAAGTACTCCGACGTCGCGGTGTTCTACCGCACGAACGCGCAGTCCCGTGCGTTCGAGGAGGTGTTCATCCGCGTCGGGTTGCCGTACAAGGTGGTCGGCGGCGTCCGCTTCTACGAGCGCCGCGAGGTGCGCGACGCCATCGCCTACCTGCGGGCCATCGCCAACCCGGCCGACGACGTGAGCGTCCGGCGCATCCTGAACGTCCCCAAGCGGGGCATCGGTGACCGGGCCGAAGCGTTGGTGGACGCCTTCGCGGCCGAGCACCGGATCCCGTTCGGGCACGCGCTGGACCGCGTCGACGAGGTGGTCGGCCTCGCGCCCCGGTCGGCCAAGCAGTTGACGGCGTTCGCCGCGATGATGGCCGAGCACCGCCAGATGGTCGAGGAGGGGGTGAGTGCCGACCAGATCCTGGCGTCGATCCTGAACGAGTCCGGCTACATCGACGAGTTGCAGAACTCGACCGATCCCCAGGACCAGACGCGCCTGGAGAACGTGATCGAGTTCGTCAGCGTCGCCGGCGAGTTCGTGGCGGCCGCGCACACCGAGGACATCGGTCCCGGCAACTCGGGCCTGCTCCCCGCCAACGACGAGGCGACGGCCGAGGGCAGCGGGCTGGCCGCGGGCTCGCCCGAGCCGGACGACTCGCTCCCGGCCTTCCTCGAGCGGATCGCGTTGGTGGCCGACTCCGACCAGATCCCGACAGCGCCATCTGAGGGCGGCGACGGCGACAGTCGCGGGGTCGTCACGCTGATGACGCTCCACACGGCCAAGGGACTGGAGTTCCCGGTCGTGTTCCTGACCGGCTTCGAGGACGGGATCTTCCCGCACATGCGCGCCCTGTCCGACCCGGACGAACTCGCCGAGGAGCGCCGTCTCGCCTACGTGGGCATCACGCGCGCCCGGCAGCGGCTCTACCTGACCCGGTCGACCGTCCGCGTCATGTGGGGGCAGCCGCAGTACAACCCGGCCAGCCGGTTCATCGCCGAGATCCCCTCCCACCTGCTCGACTGGCGGCGCCTGGGCAGCCAGGTCGGGTCCTGGTCGTCCAGTGTGTCGAGGCGCTCGGAGCAGTCGTGGCGCAGCACCGTCGGATTCGGCGCGAAGCCGGCCGCCCCGAAGGTCGCCGCGGCGCTGTCAACGGGGGACCGCGTCCTGCACACCACGTTCGGCATGGGACGCGTCACCGCGACCGAGGGCGCGGGCGACAACCTCAAGGTCATCGTGGACTTCGGGTCGGCGGGCTTGAAGAAGCTGTCCGTCCGGCACGCGCCGATGGAGAAGCTGTAGGGCTTTCCAGGGCGTACGAGCAGTTCACGGACTGTTCGGATGGTGCACACCTTCTCTTGGTGTTCCGGTAGGGGTGCCCCGTGTAGAAAAGAACACGTGCTCCCACCCCCGGGGAGACCAACTGAAAGAGTGCACAGCGTCGTGCGCCTTTCCAGGTGCGCGTCGGCGCAGCGCAGGTCGAGCACCTCGCCGCGACAGGTGGGGGAGAAACTCAGGTGGGGGAGAACTCAGCCGTCGGAGACTCAGCGGCCGGCGTAGAGGAACGGCGCCGGATCGCTGTTGACACCGTTGACGTAGACCGAGAAGTGCAGGTGCGGAGCGGTCGAGAGACCGGTGTTGCCGACGGAGCCGATGACCTGGCCCTTCTTCACGGTCTCGCCCTCGCGCACGGTGATCGTGTGCATGTGCAGGTAGCCGCTCTCGACGGGCTTGCCCAGGACGACGCCGTGGTCGATCCGCACGTTGTTGCCGGAGCCGCCGTTGTAGCCGCGGGCCGCCTTGGTGACCACGCCGTCGGCGACCGCGTGGATCGGCGCGCCCACGGCCCCGCCCATGTCGGCGCCACCGTGCAGGCGGACGTAGCGGAGGATCGGGTGCCGACGCATGCCCCACGGAGAGGTGATCTCGCCCTCGGTTGGCCAGTAGAAGACCTGGGCCGCGATGCGGTCGGTCTCCGCGTCGATGGCTGAGCCGGTGCTCGTCAGGGTCGCCGCGCGAGCCTGCGCGGCGACGGACGCCTGGGTGTCGGCCACCTGCTGGGCGACCGCGTCGAGGGAGCTGGCGCGCTGGAGGGCGGCGTCGTCCACGTCCACCCCGGGACGGGTGGTGTTGCGATCGGTCGAGTCGCCGCGGGAACTGAAGGCGTCCGTCGTCCCGATGCGCGAGGTGTCGCTGACGGAGTGGGCGGCACCGTTGGCCGCCGCGTGGGACGCGGACACGCCCTGCGCGATGCCGGGGGTGAGGATGGCCAGGAGCCCGACGCTGGCAGCGGCTCCCACCGCGATGCCACCCCGGACGAAGCGGCTGCGGCGCGCCAGGCGCCGGGGGAGGGCGGGCTCGGACAGGAAGGCCTCGTCGGGATCGGTGACAGCACAACGCGGCTGGTAGGAGCCCGAGTCGAAGCGTGCCACGCTGACTTCCTTCCTGAGAGAGTCTCAGCCGCCGATTCGCGGCCACTCACCGCCGATGGCGACGTCGGAACACTAGCAGTTCCTGTGTGATTCTCAGAAATCTTCTCAGGCACTTGCCGCGTGTTGCCGATGGGCGAAGTTTGGGCCGGGGAGTGGTCGTTACTCTGGCCTCCCCGCTAGCCTTCGGGCGGGTGCCGCGCCGTTGCGGCACACGGAGGACGGAGATCATGGATCTATTCGAGTACCAGGCCCGCGACCTCTTCGAGTCGCACGGCGTCCCGGTGCTGCGGGGCCTCGTCGCCCGGACGCCGGGAGAGGCCCGTGCCGCCGCCGAGGAGTTGGGTGGCGGCGTCGTGGTCGTGAAGGCGCAGGTGAAGGTCGGCGGACGGGGCAAGGCCGGCGGCGTGAAGCTGGCGAAGTCACCCGAGGAGGCCGAGCAGCACGCGCGGGCGATCCTCGGCATGGACATCAAGGGTCACCTCGTCGAGGCCGTCATGGTGGCCGAGGGGGCCGACATCGCGGAGGAGTACTACGTCTCGATGTTGCTGGACCGGGCCCACCGCAACTACCTGGCGATGTGCAGCCTCGAGGGCGGCGTGGAGATCGAGCAGTTGGCCGAGGAGCGTCCCGAGGCGCTCATCCGTCTCAGCCTCGACCCGCGCACGGGCCTCGACGAGGCCGCCGCGCGGCAGGTGGTCGCCGAGACCGGTTTCGCCGAGGACATCGCCGACCAGGTCGTGGACGTGCTGGTCAAGCTGGGTGACGTCTACCGCGAGGCGGACGCCACCCTGGTGGAGGTGAACCCGCTGGTCAAGACCGGGGACGGCCGCATCATCGCGCTCGACGGCAAGGTGTCCCTCGACGACAACGCCGACTTCCGTCACCCGGAGCGCGAGGCGCTCGTGGACGCCACGGCCATCGACCCGCTCGAACTGCGCGCCCGCGAGAAGGGCCTGAACTACGTGAAGCTCGACGGCCACGTCGGCGTCATCGGCAACGGTGCCGGCCTGGTCATGAGCACGCTCGACGTCGTCGCGTACGCCGGCGAGGGGCTGCCCGGCAGCCCGAAGCCCGCCAACTTCCTCGACATCGGCGGCGGCGCGTCCGCCCAGGTGATGGCGGACGGCCTGGACATCATCCTGTCCGACCCGCAGGTCGAGGTGGTCTTCGTCAACGTGTTCGGCGGCATCACCGCATGCTCCGAGGTCGCCAAGGGCATCCGGGAAGCGTTGAAGCAGCTGGGCAACCGGGCGTCCAAGCCCATCGTGGTGCGGCTGGACGGCAACGCGGTCGAGGTCGGTCGGGCGATGCTGGAGGAGTACGGGCACCCGCTGGTGACCCTCGTGGACACGATGGACGAAGCGGCCGCGAAGGCCGCGCAACTGGCCAGCGCGGCCATGGGAGGGAAGTGACATGGCGATCTGGCTTGACCACCGCAGCAAGGTGATCGTGCAGGGAATGACGGGCACCGAGGGGCGCAAGCACACCAACCGCATGCTCATGTTCGGGACGCGCGTCGTCGCCGGCGTGACGCCCGGCAAGGGTGGGCAGTCGGTGACGTTCGAGGAGGACCCGATCCAAGTCTACAACACGGTCGCCGAGGCGAAGCACGCGACCGGTGCGACCGTGTCGTGCGTGTTCGTGCCACCGCCGTACGCGAAGAAGGCCGTCCTGGACGCCATCAACGCGGGCATCGAGCTCGTCGTCGTCATCACCGAGGGCATTCCCGTCAAGGACACCGCTGAGTTCCGCGCCGCGGCGGAGGAGAAGGGCGTACGCCTGATCGGGCCCAACTGCCCGGGGCTCATCTCGCCGGGACGCTCCAACGTCGGCATCATCCCGCCCAACATCGCGCGCGCCGGTCACATCGGCCTGGTCAGCAAGTCGGGCACCCTGACGTACCAGATGATGTTCGAACTGGGCGACATCGGCTTCAGCACGTGCGTCGGCATCGGCGGTGACCCGATCATCGGGACCACCCACATCGACGCGTTGCGGGCGTTCGAGGAGGACCCGGACACCGACTGCATCGTCATGATCGGTGAGATCGGCGGCGACGCCGAGGAGCGCGCGGCCGAGTTCATCAAGGAGAACGTCACCAAGCCCGTCGTGGCCTACGTGGCGGGCTTCACGGCGCCCGAGGGCCGGACGATGGGCCACGCGGGCGCGATCGTGTCCGGCTCGTCGGGCACCGCCGCGGCCAAGAAGAAGGCACTGGAGAAGGCGGGCGTGAAGGTGGGTCGCACGCCGTCCGAGACCGCCACGTTGGTGCGTCAGGCGATCAAGTCGCGCTGAGTCCAGCGCGAGAGCTACGGGAGCCCCCGGCCATCGGCCGGGGGCTCCTGCACGTGTCGGGGCTTGTCGTCAGGGCAGTTGTGTCAGCCGCTCCGCACTGCGGAGGGCGACCTTGTGGAACGCCTCGTCGGAGAAGTCGAACTCGGCGCTCGGGTTCGCCATCAGGTAGATCGCGTGGGTGCCGGCGGCCAGGGCGGCGACGCGGTAACGGGCCCGCGCATCGCTCTGGTCGACCTGTCGGGTGACGGCCCATGCTGCCCCGGCTCCGGGACCCTGGAGGTCGGTGGTGCGGGCGACCTGGGCGGTCGCCGTCCGTCCCGCACAACCGTCGATGCCGCCGGCCAAGGTGGCGACGAAGCCGGCAGCCTCCTCGGGGGTGTTGAACGTGTAGACGACCTCGTCCAACCCGAACCCCGACGGGGCGGCCGCGTCGTCCTGGAGCAGGAGCGTTCGCTGTTCCTGCTTGACGGCCCCGGGCGCCTGGGTCAGGTCGACGCCCTCGCACCGCGATCCGGTGGTGGTGACGCCGGGCGCCACCGCCGTTCCGCGCCACTCGCCGGCGGCGGCCGTGATGCGGGGCAGGTCGACTCCGGCCAAGAAGCCGAACGGCTCCACGGCGGGAGGGACACCCGGGGCCGCGGTCGGCGTCGCCGTCGGGCAGGTGCCCGCGTCGGCGCACTGCCGCTGGGACACCGCAGCCAGGGCTGGGAGGAGGCCGGGGACGTCGGGGAAGGCAGACGCCTGGGTGGCGTCCAGCACGTTGAGGCGGTCACCGGTCCTGCTCAGGACGATGGCGTGGTACTCGGGTTGGG
Organism: Propioniciclava sp. LT432; assembly: GCF_059515965.1. Taxonomy (NCBI): domain Bacteria; kingdom Bacillati; phylum Actinomycetota; class Actinomycetes; order Propionibacteriales; family Propionibacteriaceae; genus Propioniciclava; species Propioniciclava sp. LT432. The sequence goes on from NZ_JCAKNE010000029.1 coordinate 48,346, forward strand.
CCGCCTGCAGGATGAGCGTGGCCCCGGCCGACTCGTCTCCGAGCCCTGTGACGGTGATGCCGCCGTCGACCCATGCGGTGTTGCGCTCACAGGCACCCAGCTGGGTGAGACGCTGCGTGTAGGCGGCCTGAGCCAACTCGGGCGTCTCGTACTCCTCGACCTGGTGCAGGAGGCCGCCGGGGTCGCCGGCCGTGGGGGAGAAGGTGCGCACGAGGATGCTGGCCGGCTGGGTGGCCTGCTCGGCCACGGGCGTGATGCACAGCGGCTTCGGGGCGGACGCGTCCGCCGTCGTCGCCGTCGCGACGGCTTGCCACGTCGTGCCGGGACGGACGTTGCCGAGGTCCTCGGGCTGCAGCAGGTAGGTGGCCGCGGGGTCGACGCTCGGGGTGGGGGCGGGGTTCGGGCGACCGAGGCCTGACCCCCGGCTGGTGATGGCCCACACGATGCCGACCACCACGGCCGCGACGACGAGGACGGCGAGGGCGACCAGCGGCCAGCGCGGGCGCTTTCCGGGCGACGTCGGCGTGGTCGTCGCCCGCGCCGGACCGGCCGATCGGGCCGGGGCGGCGACGGGGGTGCCGGGGGAGCGGGTGCGGCTGCCCGCGGGTGACAGCGCCGAACGCCGGGGGAGCGGGCGCTTGTCCGCCGCGGGCAGCTCGGCCGCGGAGAAGCGGCGTCCCGCACTGGCGGGCGCCACGTCCGACGCGGGTAGCACGGCCGGAGGCGGGATCGGTGTGCCCGGAGCGGAGGCCGCCGGGTCGGACTCGGAGGTGGCCGACCACAGGCCCCGGCGGGGGGCGGCCGGTGTCGGTTCGTCGACGACGTCGTCTCGGACATCGTCGTCCACGTCCGGCGCGTCGTCACGCGGGGGCAGCGCGCGTCGCGGGGTGGGACCCTGCTGATCGGACATCTTCCTCCCCCGGGTCGCTGATCTGAACTCCTCGACTTTACCAAGCTGGGGCGTGTCCCCACGATCGCGACGCCGACAACGGGTGACGATGGTCACATCATGCGCACGCCTCTTGACCCTCGACGGACCCCGGTGAGCCTCACGGTGGCCTCTCCCGCGGAACCCGCGGCGGACGCGGACGTGCGGGTCCCGTACGTCCCCTGGCTCGTGGCCGCCGTCGCCTGGACCGCTGCGGCCGCCCTCGTGGGCTGGGTCGCCGTGGGGGTGTTGGTCAGCGCCTCCTGGCTCACCGCCGTGCACCTCGCCGCGGCGGACGTGGTCGCGACCATCGGCCAGGGATGGCTCGCCCTCCACGGGGTCCCCGTCGCGCTGGAGGACTTCACCCTGCACCTCGTGCCCCTGGGCATGGTGGCCCTCGTGGCCCTCGGGTGCGCGATGGCGGCCCACCACGCCGCAGGCCAGTACGGGCTCGTGGAGGACGCCTCCCCGAAGGACGGGTGGTTGGCGTGGGCGTCCGTCACCGGCGTGAGCGTGGGCACCTACGTGGTCGTCGGGCTCATCCTGGCCGGCGTTCTCGGCGGGCCCGCGCAGGTGGGTCAGGTCGTGCCCGGATTGGTGCTCGTGTCGTTGGTCGGCTCGGGATCCGGCGCCCTCCTCGGCTTGGGTTTCGACCCGCTCGCCGGGGGGCCCGACTGGGTCCGGCGGTTGCCGGCTGCCGCGGGCGTGGGAGTCGCCGTCCTCACCCTCGGCTCCACGCTGGCGCTCGTGGTGGCCCTGGTCGCGCGATGGGACCAGATTGTCACCCTCCACGAGTCCCTCCAGCCGGACGCCGTGGGTGCGGCCGTCCTCACCCTCGTCCAACTCGCCTACCTGCCCAACCTCATCCTCTGGTCGGGGTCGTTCGCCCTCGGGGCCGGTGTCACGCTCGGGGGCACGGGCCTGGTCGCGCCGGGGGTCGTCCTCCCCGCCGTCCTCCCGGCCGTTCCCGTGCTCGGAGCCATCCCCACCGTGCCCGGCGTCGCGGACTGGGCCTGGCTCACCGTGGGCGTGGCCGCGGGGGCGGCGTCCGCGTGGTGGTTGTTGCGGGGCAGCGAGCCGAGGTGGCTGCCCCAGCTGGGGCAGGGAGCCCTCGCGGGTCTGCTTCCGGGGCTCGTGTGGATCGTGCTCTCGTGGCTGTCCCGCGGCGACCTCGGCGCCCACCGGCTGGTGGGGCTGGGGCCGCGCTTCCCGGAGTTGCTGCTGTGGGCCACCGGGCCGCTGCTCGTGGCCGGTGCCCTGGTCGGTCTCGGCCGCGCCCTGTGGCTGTCGCGGAGGGCAAGGACACCCGAACAGGGGCCCACTGGATAAGGTGGTCCCCATGACGTTGCGGCTCCTGGTGCTGGTCTCCGGTTCGGGAACCCTGCTGCAGGCGCTGCTGGACGCCCAGGCGTCCGGTGCCCTCGACGCCGTGGTGGTGGCCGTGGGGGCCGACCGTGAGTGCACCGGCCTGGATCGTGCCCGCGCCGCGGGGGTCCCGACCTTCACCGTCCGCCTGGCCGACCACCGGGACGCCACGGGCGCCACCGACCGTCCGGCCTTCGATGCCGCGCTCTCCGCGGCCTGCGCCGAGTACGAACCCGACCTCGTCATCAGCGCCGGCTTCATGAAGCTCGTCGGTGACGCCTTCCTCGCCCGCTTCGGCGGACGCATGCTCAACACCCACCCGGCGCTGCTGCCGAGCTTCCCCGGGGCGCACGGCGTCCGGGACGCGCTCGCGCACGGGGTGAAGGTGACCGGTTGCACCATCTTCGAGGTGGACGCCGGCGTCGACACCGGCCGCATCATCGACCAGGTGGCCGTCCGGGTGGAGCCGGACGACACCGAGGAAACCCTGCACGAGCGCATCAAGGTCGCCGAGAGACGCCTGCTCGTGGACACCGTGAACGCGTTGGCCGCGTCCCGCTGAGGAGAGAAGAGAAGAATGGATCGCATCGCCATCCGCCGGGCCCTGGTCTCGGTGTACGACAAGACCGGCCTGGCCGAGCTGGGCCGCGCGCTGGCGGACGCCGGCGTCGAGGTCGTCTCGACCGGCGGCTCCTACAAGCTGCTCGCCGAGGCCGGCGTCCCCGTGATCGAGGTGTCGGAGCTGACCGGCTTCCCCGAGTGCCTGGACGGCCGGGTGAAGACGTTGCACCCGAAGGTGCACGCGGGCATCCTCGCCGACCGCCGCCTCGAGTCGCACGTCCAGCAGCTGGGCGACCTCGGCGTCGAGCCGTTCGACCTCGTGGTCAGCAACCTCTACCCGTTCACGCAGACGGTCGCCTCCGGGGCGAGCCCCGACGAGTGCGTCGAGCAGATCGACATCGGCGGGCCGTCCATGGTGCGTGCCGCGGCGAAGAACCACCCCTCGGTGGCGATCATCACCTCGCCCGACCAGTACGGACAGCTGACCGAGGCGCTGGCGTCCGGCGGGTTCACGCTCGAGGAGCGCAAGGCGCTGGCCGCGGCGGCGTTCGTCCACACCGCCACCTACGACGTCCATGTCGCCTCCTGGATGGGCAACGTCCTGACCGACACGTCGTCCGGCGACGGCTTCCCCGGCTGGGTGGGCGCCACGTGGAGCAAGGTGGGCACCCTGCGCTACGGCGAGAACAGCCACCAGCCCGCGGCCCTGTACCGCAACGGGTACGGCCGCGACGGCATCGCCCAGGCCGAGCAGCTGCACGGCAAGGAGATGAGCTACAACAACTACACCGACGGCGACGCGGCCCACCGGGCGGCGTACGACTTCGACGAGCCCTGCGTGGCGATCATCAAGCACGCCAACCCCTGCGGGATCGCGGTCGGCGCGGACATCGCCGAGGCTCATCGCTTGGCGCACGCGTGCGACCCCGTCTCGGCGTTCGGCGGCGTCATCGCCACGAACCGGCCCGTGTCGGTCGCCATGGCCGAGCAGGTCGCCGAGGTGTTCACCGAGGTCATCCTGGCTCCGGGCTACGAGGAGGGCGCGGTCGAGGTCCTGAACCGCAAGAAGAACATCCGCATCCTCGTCGTGCCGGCCTACCCGGGCGGTGGCGTGGAGACCCGCGGCATCACCGGGGGCATGCTGATGCAGCAAGCCGATGCCATCGACGCTCCCGGCGACGACCCCACGAACTGGACGCTGGCAGCCGGCGAGGCGGTCGACGAGACCACGCTGGCCGACCTCGCCTTCGCCTGGCGGGCCTGCCGCGCGGTGAAGAGCAACGCGATCCTGCTGGCGTCGGGTGGCGCCTCGGTGGGCGTGGGCATGGGCCAGGTCAACCGCGTCGACTCCTGCAAGCTGGCCGTGGAGCGCGCCGGCGAGCGGGCGCGGGGCAGCGTGGCGGCGTCCGACGCGTTCTTCCCGTTCAGCGACGGCCCCGAGATCCTCATCGACGGGGGAGTCAAGGCCATCGTCCAGCCGGGCGGGTCAGTCCGCGACGAGGAGACCATCGCGCTGTGCAAGGACCGGGGCGTCGCGCTCTACTTCACCGGCACGCGGCACTTCTTCCACTGATCCCGCGGCACGAGGCAAGGAGCGCAGCATGACAGCACAGCGACTCGACGGCAAGGCCACGGCCGCCGCGATCAAGGCGGAACTCACCACCCGCACCGCGGCCCTGCGCGAGGCCCGCCACGTGCCCGGCCTCGCCACGGTGCTGGTGGGGGAGGACCCGGCCAGCCAGAACTACGTGAGGATGAAGCACCGGGACTGCCAGGAGGTGGGCATCGCCTCGATCCAGGTGGAGCTGCCCGCCGACGCCACCGCCGAGCAGTTGCGCGAGGCGATCGAGGGGCTCAACTCCGACGACGCCTGCACCGGCTACATCGTCCAGTTGCCGATCCCGAAGCACCTCGACGAGAACTGGGCGCTGTCCCTGATCGATCCCGACAAGGACGCCGACGGTCTGCACCCGATCAACCTCGGACGCCTCGTCCTGAACGAGCCCGCGACCCTGCCGTGCACGCCGCGCGGCATCGTCGAACTCGTCCGTCGGCACGGCATCGACTGGAAGGGTGCCGAGGTGTGCGTCGTGGGACGCGGCATCACCGTGGGGCGTCCGCTGGGGCTCATCCTGACCCGGCGCTCGGAGAACTCCACGGTCACGCTGTGCCACACCGGCACGCGCGACCTCGCCGAGCACACCCGGCGGGCCGACATCGTGGTGGGGGCCGCCGGGGTCCCCGGCCTGATCACCGCCGACATGATCCGCGAGGGCTCGGTGCTCGTCGACGTCGGCGTCAGCCGCGTCGACGGCAAGACCGTCGGCGACTTCGCTCCGGACGTCTGGGAGAAGGCGGACTGGATCTCGCCCAACCCCGGTGGTGTGGGTCCGATGACCCGGGCGATGCTCCTGTCCAACGTCGTGGACCGCGCGGAGGCGCTGGCGGCGTCCGGCTCGTGAGCCCACGCGACTCCGGGGAGGGCTGGACGCCCGACCAAGGCCCCCGCGCGCCACGGCCGTGGTACCGCTTGGTGCTCGGCCAGTGGCCGCTGTTCGTCGTGCTCCTCGGGGTCACCATCGGGATCGGCTGGGTGGCGCTCTCCCACTGGAAGCGTGGGTCGTTCGCCGTCGGCGTCGCCTTCGCGGTGGGCACGGTGCTCCGCGCAGTCCTGCCCGCCGACAGGGTGGGGCTGCTCGGCGTCCGCGGTCGCTGGGTGGACGTGGCCTGCTTGGGCGTGCTGGGGGCCGGCATCATCACGCTGTCGTTGGTGGTGCCGCCGCAGCCCTAGGTTGGACCACCAGCCACGCGGTGGTGACGGCCGCGATGCCGGCCCCGGCCCCGAGGACGAGCCAGGCCGGTCCGACCGCGTTCAACAGTGCGACCAGGTACGGCGACAGGAAGCCCACGTACGTCAGGCAGTAGGTCACGGCCGTCGTGGCCGCCATCATCTCGGGCGGGGTGTTCAACTCGACGGTCGTCATGGAGCCCACCAGGAGCAGGCCATGGGCCGCGCCCATCACGACCGCGACCACGGGCAACCACCACCAGGCGGGCGCCAGCGTGGCGGCCGTCGCCAGGCCCATGCCGACGGTGGTCACCGCCATCGCGAGCGCGCTGACGCGCCCCGGGTGGTGGGTCGCCCAGCGCTTCATGGACGGCTGCAGCAGCACGGAGGTGCCCAGGGTGAGGCCGGCGACCGCGCCCGCGGCGGCGATCCGCGGCAGCCCGGCCAGCGGGCCCAGCACCGACGGCATCACCACGAACGCGACCGCCGCGACGCCGAAGACCCACGGGGCGGTCGGGAGGACGGCACGGACGAACCAATCACGCCCCACGTGTTGGACCACCTCGCCGACTGTCGGCGTCGGGTTGTCGCTGCGTCCGGCTTCCGGGAGGTTCCACACCAGCACGGTGGCGACGGCCTGCACGACGAGGTGCAGAGCGTAGGGAAGGTGGAGCGGGGTGGGCAGCCACTGGGCGACGAAGCCCGAGGCGGTGGGTCCCAACGCGAAGCCGACGGTGAGGGCGAGCGCGGCGCGACGGGCGCCGGTGCCGACGACCTGGTCGGCCGACAGCTCCTTCATCCAGGCGGTCCCGGGACCCATGGCGAACCCGATCCCGATCCCACCCAGCACCCGGCCCGCGGTCAGCAGCCACGAGACGTCGGCTCCCGCGAGGAGCAGGAGGGAACCGGCCAGCATCAGCACCGACGACACCCGCAGCATCGGGCGCTTGCCGTGGTGCTGGCTCCACCATGCGGCGACGAGCAGCGCGGGCACCAGGCCCGCGACGTAGACGGCGAACAGGCCCGTCACCGCCTGCTCGGTCATCCCGCGTTCGGCGCGATAGACGAGCAGCATCGGTGCGAACTGGTTGGCGCCCCACCCCGCGGCCATGAGGGTCAGGAAGAGCCGCCGCCACGACGGGTGCCCGGTCACCTCACCGGAAGTCGCGGTAGAAGTACTGACCCTCCACGCTGCCGGACGCCACACGCTCGGCCTCGGCCGCGCGCAGTTCGACGCGGCGGATCTTCGAGCTGATCGTCTTGGGCAGCGCGTCGACGAACTCGAGGATGCGGACGAGTTGGTAGCCGTTCAGGTGCTCACGGCAGTGCGCGAACACGGACGCCGCGAGTTCGCGCCCCGGGTGTTGGCCGGCCGCCAGCAGCACGTACGCCTTGGGTGCCGCGCCGCGGACCTCGTCCGGCGACGGCACCACGGCGCACTCGACGATGGCCGGGTGCAGCATCAGCGCCGACTCGAGTTCGAAGGGGCTGATCTTGTAGTCGGACGCCTTGAACACGTCGTCGGCGCGGCCCACGTAGGTGATGTAGCCACGCTCGTCGCGTTCACCGATGTCGCCGGTGTGGTAGAAGCCGTTGCGGCAGGCCTCGGCGGTGAGCTCGGGGGCCTCGAAGTAGCCGCCCATGAGGCCGCCGTGGTCGTACGACAGGTCGAGGCAGATCTCGCCCTCGCCGGGGCCCTCGAGGACCGCGTCGGTCTGGTGGTCGAGCAGCGCGACACGGTAGCCGGGGAGCGGACGCCCCATGGCGCCGATCTTGACGGGCTGGCCGGGGGAGTTGCCGATGGCGCAGGTCATCTCGGTCTGGCCGTAGCCGTCCCGGATCGTGTTGCCCCACGCCTCGCGGACCTTGTTGATGACCTCGGGATTGAGCGCCTCACCGGCGCCGACGAGCTCGCGCGGCGGCTTGGTCAGGCGCGACAGGTCGGCTTGGATCAGCATGCGCCACACGGTCGGCGGAGCGCAGAACGACGAGACTTCGTGGGCGTCCATGATGGCGAGGAGCCGTTCGGCGTGGAAGCGCTCGTAGTTCACGATGAACACGGTCGCCTGCGCGAGGAAGGGGGAGAAGAAGTTGCTCCAGGCGTGCTTGCCCCAGCCGGGTGAGGAGATGTTGAGGTGGACATCGCCCGGTCGGACGCCGAGCCAGTACATCGTCGACAGGTGGCCGACCGGGTAGGAGACCTGCGTGTGCCGGACCAGCTTGGGGCGCGCGGTGGTGCCCGAGGTGAAGTACAGCAGCGAGGTCGAGTCCGCGGGCGTGGGGGCACTGGGGCTGAAGTGGTCCGGGGCGCCCAGCGAGTCCCCCCAGCGCAGCCAGCCGTCCACGTCGTCGCCGACCGCGATCAGCTTCGTGTCGGTGCTGACCAGGTGGAACCGCTCGGCGAGGGCAGCCGGTGCGATCGCGAACCGCGCCCCGGCGGTCTCGACGCGCCAGGCCAGGTCCTCGTCGTTGAGCAGCGTCGACGTGGGGATGGCGACGGCGTTCACCTTCATCAGGGCCATGAGGACCTCCCACAGCTCGATGGTGTTGTTCAGCATCACCACCATCTTGTCGCCGGCGCGCATGCCCAGGCCGGTCAGCCAGGCGGCCACCTGGTCCGATCGCCGTGCCAGGTCGCCGTAGGTCCAGGACTGGACGTGTCCCGTCTCGTCGTCGACGATCGTGACCGCGGCGCGGTCGGGGTGCTCGCCCGCCACGACGTCGAACCACTCGAGGGCGAAGTTGAAGTCCGTGAGCTCGGGCCAGGCGAAGTCCCGTACCACGGTGTCGTAGTCGTGGGGGTGGTCCAACAGGAAGTCGCGCGCGGTACGGACGGCTTCCGTCGCGTCGGTCGCGGGGCGGCCAGCAAAAGTCATGGGCTTCAGGTTACGCCCTTACCGACGGTTGCGTAGGTAACGCCCGCATGTTGCATCGCGCGCTATCGTGGCCCATGGCCACCACGGGGGTGTCGGTCCTGACACGCATGCTTCCCGGACTGGTGGTCCTGCGCCACTACGAGCGCGCTTGGCTGCGCCCGGACGTCGTGGCTGGCCTCACGGTGACCGCGTACCTGGTGCCCCAAGTGATGGCGTACGCGCAGATCGCGGGCCTCCCACCCGTGGTGGGCCTGTGGGGGATGCTCGGGCCGCCGGCCGTCTATGCGGTCGTGGGTTCCTCGCGGCAGTTGTCCGTCGGTCCGGAGTCCACGACAGCCCTGATGACCGCCGCGGCGGTGGGGGCGCTCAGCACGACGGTCGGGGCCTCCCGCTCAGCCGACATCGCGGCCATCCTGGCCATCGCGGTGGGCCTGGTCGCCCTGGTCGGCTGGGTCGCCCGGCTCGGGTTCCTCGCCAACCTGCTGTCGCGGCCCGTGCTGCAGGGCTACCTGATCGGCGTCGCCGTCTTGATGATCACCTCGCAACTGGGCCGCATCACGCGCTTGGAGGCGACGGGCGACGACCCCCTGGCCGAGGTCGTCTCGGTGCTGCGGCAGTGGGAGGCCGTCCATGTGCCGACGCTCGGGCTCGCCCTCGCGACCCTCGTCGCGGTCCTCGCCTTCTCCGTCTGGTTGCCGCGCTGGCCCGGCCCTCTGATCGTCATGCTGGCGGCGGCGGGCTTCGCCGCGCTGCCCGGCGTCTCGGGCTGGGGACTGGACACCATCGGAGAGGTGCCGCTCGGCCTGCCACTGCCACGGGTGCCGGACGCCGCCGGCGTCGACCTGGCCTCGGTGCTGCCGTGGGCGGTCGGCATCGCGCTCGTCGGGTACTCGGACAACGTCCTGACCGGGCGCGCCTTCGCGGCGCGCAAGCGGCAGCGGGTGGACGCCGGCCAGGAACTGCTCGCCCTCGGGCTGACGAACGTGGCGGTCGGACTCACCCAGGGATTCCCGGTCAGTTCCAGCGGGAGCAGGACGGCGCTGGGCGCCGCCGTGGGCAGCCGGACGCAGGTGCACTCGCTGGTCGCGCTGGCGGGGGTCGTGTTGGTCCTGCTCGTGGCGGGCCCCGTGCTGTCGACGTTCCCGAGCGCGGCGATGGGGGCGATCATCATCTACGCGGCTTCCCGGCTGGTGGATGGCGACGCCTTGAAGCGGATCGCGCGATTCCGGCCGAGCGAGGTCGTGCTCACCGCCGTCACCGCCCTGGGTGTGATCGCACTGGGAGTGCTCGAGGGGATCGGGGTCGCGATCGCCCTCAGCCTGCTCGACCTGTTGCGGCGGATCGTCCGGCCGCACGTGGGTGTCCTCGGATTCGCCCCGGGTGTCGCCGGCATGCACGACATCGACGACTACCCGGACGCCACCCAGGTCGAGGGACTCGTCGTGTACCGCTACGACGCGCCCGTGTTCTTCGCCAACGCCTCGGATTTCGCCGCTCGGGCCCGCACCGCCGTCGAGGAGGCCCCCGGCCCCGTGCGCTGCCTCCTCATCAACGCCGAGGCCAACATCGACCCGGACATCACCGCGGTGGACGCCCTGGAGGAGTTGCGCGCAGGCTTGGCCGATGCCGGCGTCGTGCTGGCGTTCGCCCGGGTCAAGGCAGAGGTGAAGGAACTCTTCGACAAGGCGGGTCTCACCGAGAAGGTGGGGGAGTCTCACATCCACCCGACCCTGCCCACCGCCGTGGCGGCCTACGCGGCCGAGTTCGAGACCGAGGTCGGACGCCCGCCGGCCGGCCTGCCGTCCTGAAGGAGCCCCATGCGCATCGACCTCAAGCAGGACTTCAAGGACCTCTATCGACCGCCGACGGGGCGCTTCGTCGAGGTCGATGTCCCCGAGTTCCGGTACCTGGCCGTCGACGGACACGGTGACCCCAACAGCACGCCCCTGTACCCGCGGGCGGTGTCGTCGCTCTACACGGCCGGCTACGCGATCCGGGCGGCCTTCAAGAGGCGGACGGGCTCGGACTTCGTCGTGGGGCCGCTCGAGGGGTTGTGGTCCAGCACCGACCCGGCGGCCTTCGTCTCGCGTGAGAAGGACCGCTGGGACTGGACCATGCTGATCCCGCTGCCCCCGCAGGTGGACGATGCTGACGTCGCGTCGGGGCTCGAGGCCGCGGCCGGGAAGACGGCCGACCCGCCGCTGTCCGATGTCCGGGTCCTCACACTGGCCGAGGGGCGGTGCCTCCAGACCCTGCACATCGGTCCGTACGACGACGAGGGGCCCGTCCTCGCGGCGTTGCACCACGACGTCATGCCGAGCCTGGGACTGACGTGGAACGGGCCGCATCACGAGATCTACCTGAGCGATCCGCGGCGCACCGCCGCGGAGAAGTTGAGGACGATCCTGCGCCAACCGATCAGGAAAGCCGAGGGAGCCTGACCGCGTGACCTGACCGCGCGCTACCAGACCGCGCTCCTGACCGCGCAACAGCTTCGGAGGTGTGTTCGAAAAGTGTCGGTGGTGAGTTCTAGCGTGGGGGTCATGGAAGTCCTACCCCTGAGGAGTGCTCGCCAGGTGGCGGGTGAGTTGGTGCAGGTGCGCGAGAGTCGTCGTGCCCTGGAGGTTTGTGAGGTGGATCTGGTCGCCGAGTTGGTCGACCTGTACGACACGGTGCCCGAATCGCTGGTGGAGGGTGCCGAACGCCTGGTGGCGTCGGGGCACGACGGCACACCGGTGTTCGCCGAATTCCTCATCCTCGAACTCGCCGCCCTGATGGGCTTCTCGGCCGACAGTGCCCGCTCGCTGGTGTCGGACGTGGTGGACCTGCGGGAGCGGATGCCGCGGACGTGGGAGGCGTTGCATCGGGGCTTGCTGCCGGTGTGGCAGGCCCGCAAGCTGGCCCAGAAGACGAGCCTGCTCACCCTGTCGGCGTGCCGGGAGGTGGATGAGGCATTGTTCCCGGCACTGGGCCGCTTGGCGTGGCCACGCGTCTTGCGGAAGTTGGGGGGCCTGATCGTGGCGGCCGACCCCCAGGGTGCGATCGAGCGGGCCGACAGCAAGCGGTCGGAGACGTTCGTGCGGATCGTGCACGAGGGGGAGGGCATCTCGAGTGTGTACGCGCGCCTGCACAGCGAGGACGCCCTGGTCCTGGCGAACGCGGTCGAGACCCTCGCCCGGCAGAAGGTCACCGACGGGGCGACCGACCCCCTCGACCGGTTGCGCGCGCAAGCCCTGGCCGATCTCGCCAAGCCGAGCGACACCCCACTCCCCGGTGGTCTGCCGCGTCCGGAGGCGACGCTGGTGGTGCACGTGGTGCCGGGGAGCCCGTTGGCGCGGACCCAACTGGTCGGCCCGACCGCGAACCGGGGTGGCGGCGACCTGGGGGCCCTGCTGCTGGGGCAGGTCCGGGACCTCCTGCAACACCACCGGGTCCGCGTCCTGCCGGTCATCGACCTGGCCGACGATCCGGCGGTGGATGCCTACGAGGTGCCGGCCGGGATCGGTCGGCAGGTGGTGGTCCGGGACGGGTTCGAGGTGTTCCCCTTCTCGTCCCGGCCCGCGGCCGGCTGCCAACGAGACCACACCCAGTCCTGGCGCCACGGTCGGCCGCGGCAAACCAGGCCCAGCAACCTGGGCTGCCTGTCGCAGTTCGTGCACCGCGCCAAGACCCACGGCCAGTGGAAGTACGAGCAATCCGACCCGGGCCGGTTCACGATCACCAGCCCGCTCGGGTCCGGCTACGAAGTCACCCGGCAAGGCACCCACCTGAGGCACCGGCACACCCAACACATCCCACCCCAACCCCTCACCATCACCGCCGGATTCATCCCCCGCACCGACCTCCCCACACCCCCCACCCGCACC